>JAKEEW010000135.1 GCA_022616375.1 Sporichthyaceae bacterium | reverse complement strand
GCGCCCACTGCCTAGTAGACGCAGATCGCGGCCGCGGTGGAGGGAACCTGGGCCATGAACCTAGCCCGGCTGGAGGCTAGGCCGCTCGGCGAGATCTGCTGCCGGAGCGACGGCTCAGGCCACGCCTGGAGTGCGCGACCACCCCGGTGGACCGGGTGCCGGGCTGGCGCTGATACCGAGCGGGCGTGCCGCGGTCACTGGTTGAGCGTGCGGCGGAGCGTTCCGGCCGGGACGGCACGGTAGGCGCCACGTAGGGAGCCGGCGGTCCGGTCAGCTCGACGATCTGCCGGGCACCGGGGGCGATCGTCGCGGTCTGCGGCATGATGCCGGCCTTGCGGGCCAGCGCGCGTACGTCGCCGGCCTGGTCCGGGGTGGCAAGGGTCACAACGGTTCCAGATGCACCGGCCCGGGCAGTCCGGCCAGATCGGTGCAGGTACGCCTTGTGCTCAACCGGCGGATCGACGTGGACGACCAGTCCGATCTCGTCGATGTGGATTCCGCGAGCGGCGATGTCGGTAGCGACCAGGACTCGCGCGGTGCCGTCGGCGAACGCGGCGAGATTGCGGTCACGCGCGTTCTGGGACAGGTTGCCGTGCAGATCCACGGCCGCGATCCCGGCCTGGTTGAGCTGCCTGGCCAGCTTCTTCGCCGCGTGCTTGGTCCGGGTGAACAGCAGGCTTCGGCTCCGCCCGGCAGCCAGCTCACGGATCACCTGTGCCTTGTCGGCGGCGGAAACCGCGAACACGTAGTGCCGCATCGTGCTGACCGGCGCGTTGACCGGATCGACCGAGTGGGTCACCGGGTTCACCAGATATCGCCGCACCAGCACGTCCACTCCGCCATCCAGAGTGGCGGAGAAAAGCAGTCGTTGGGTGCCGCGCGGGGTCAGGTCGAGGATCCGGCGAACCGCGGGCAGGAAGCCCAGATCCGCCATGTGATCTGCCTCGTCCAGCACGCTGACCTCGACCGCATCCAGGCTGACGTGGCCCTGGCGGAGCAGATCCTCGAGCCGGCCCGGGCAGGCGACGAGCACGTCGACGCCGGACCTGAGCGCGCCGACCTGCCGGCCCTGTGCCACTGCGCCGAAGACGGTCGTCACCCGCTGGCCGGCCGCAGCGACCAGCGGCTCGAGAGTGCGAGCGACCTGGGAGGCCAGCTCGCGGGTCGGAACCAGGACGAGCGCCCTGGGTCGCTTGGGTGCCCGGCGCCGACCGGACCTCGACAGCGCCGCGACGATCGGCAGCGCGAAGGCAATGGTCTTGCCGCTGCCGGTGCGGCCGCGGCCGAGCACATCCCGGCCGGCCAGCGAGTCCGGCAAGGTAGCGGCCTGGATCGGAAACGGATCAGTGATCCCGTGGCCGGCAAGCGTGGCGATCAGCTCATTCGGGACGCCAACCGCAGCGAATCCGCCGGCCAGGGCGGGATCAGAGGTAGGGCTAAGGACAGCAGGAGAAAGCACGAGTAATAGATCTCTCTGAACGAAGGACAGGTGGCCGCTGATGCGTTGCCACGCCGGTTCAGAGCGGGAAATTTAGCGCTATTGAGGGCGCCTCGCATTCGACCGCGCGCCAGCCGTCGGCGGGCGCGCTTCCTGCCATCCTGCCCGAAGATCGGCCAGAACACCAAAACCCGCCGGTCTGGGGCGCCGCTGAACTCGCGCACGCGCCATGACGAACTGACCATGTCGTTTGTTCGCTTTTTACCCGGCCGGTGCCGCACACTAGAGGCATGAGGCACCAAGTCGCTCGTCGCCGCGTCCTGCCCACCAGCCCCTTCAACGATCAGCACGATGCCCCCACGCCGGGGGCTACTTTTTTGGTTCACGATCGCGTCAGCCATGATCGATACGGTCTTGGCTCGGTGACCAGCATCGAGGGCGACACCGCCGTGTTGGTGGACTTCGGGTCGGGCCTGTACCGCATCCCGTTGCCCACCACCAAGCTGGTCAAGCTGTAGTTCGGGTACCTCCGACACGGGTTCGAGCCGGGATCAGCCGGCCGTTCCGGACAACTCGGGCCGGGCCCGCCCGGGAGTGGGCGGTCGGCAGGATGTGACCCGCCGCCATGGCCGGTCGCAGGGGAACTATGCCCCGACGCCTTCAACGAAGGGACCGATCCGTGTCCGACAAGTCACCGCAAAAATCCAATGCGAAAAAGCAAGGCAAAACCCTGAAGGAAAAGCGGGCTGCCAAGAAGCTCAAGAAGGCGACCAAGTCCGCGCCAATTGTTCCGCCAACCGGTCACTAGATCCACTCTGGCGCCCCTCTGACCTGGACGGAGCAATCCCAGCCCGGGAGGGTCCCGCCGGACGGCAAGGACGGGTTTTACTCACCGAAGAGGTGAGACCCGCATGCCGAACCGGATCATCCTTCGCCGGCTGCCGGCCGGGGAGCGTGCGTTCCTGGCCGATGCGCTGCGCCAGGAGACGGTCGGCGGCGCGTTCCTGCTGATTGCCACGCTGATCGCGCTGGCCTGGGCGAACTCGCCATACCGCGACAGCTACTCGGCATTGCGCGACCACCACATCGGGCCGGAGTCCCTGCATCTCAACCTTTCGCTCGCGCACTGGACCGCGGACGGACTGCTCGCGATCTTCTTCTTCGTCGCCGGCGTGGAGCTCAAGCGCGAGCTCGTGGTCGGCGAGCTGCGCAATCCGCTCGATGCCGCCATCCCGGTCGCCGCCGCGCTCGGCGGCATGGTCGTGCCGGCGCTGATCTACTTGACGGTCACCGCGAGCAGCCCGAACGACTCCCAGGGCTGGGCGATCCCGATCGCCACCGATATCGCGTTCGCCCTCGCCGTGCTCGCGGTCATCGGCTCGGCGCTGCCGGCGGCCCTGCGGGCGTTCCTGCTCACCCTGGCGGTCGTCGACGATCTGGGAGCGATCACTGTGATCGCCACCATGTACACCGAGACGATCAAAATGATGCCGCTGCTGGCGGCGGCCGGGGTGCTCGTGATCTGGTGGTTCATGCACCGCCAGGGCGTGTCCGGCTGGTACCTCTACCTTCCACTCGCGGTGGTCGTCTGGGCACTGGTGCACGCCAGCGGCGTCCACGCCACGGTGGCCGGGGTCGTGCTTGGCCTGCTGACCCGGGTCCGGACCCGGCCCGGTGAGCACACCTCGCCGGCCGAGCATCTCGAGCACGCGGTCCGGCCCTGGTCCGCCGGCGTCGCGGTGCCGCTGTTCGCCCTGTTCGCCGCCGGCGTGACGATCAGTGCCGACGCGATGCTCGGCCTGTTCGACGACCCGGTGGTGACCGGGATCGTGCTCGGGCTGGTGGTCGGCAAGACCGTCGGCGTGTTCGGCGGCGCCTATCTGACCGCGCGCTTCACCCGGGCCAGGCTCAGCCCCGATCTGGAGTGGGGGGACATCCTCGGGGTCGCCGCCATCTCCGGGATCGGGTTCACCGTGTCGTTGCTCATCGGCGACCTGGCGTTCGACGACCCGGCCAGAACCGATCGAGTCAAGATCGCCGTGCTGATCGGTTCGCTGCTCGCCGGCCTCCTCGGCGCAGCCCTGCTCCGCCGCCGGCACCGGTGGTACCAGCGGATCAACGCCGAGGCCGAGACCGCGACCGGGGCCGAGACCGCGACCGGGGCCGACGCCGAGGCTGGGACTGGGGCCGAAGCCTCGCCGTGAGCCCGATCAGGACGACGGAGCCGCCGCCGGCGCCTTTACCCGCAAGATCGAGATGAACTCGCGCATCCAGGCCGGATGGTCCGGCCAGGCCCGGGCCGAGACCATCATCCCGTCCACCACGGCCTCGCTGTCCACGAACTCGCCACCCGCAGACTCGACGTCCGGGGCCAGCGCCGGATACGCCGAGCTCCGACGCCCGGCCAGCGCACCGACCGAGGCTGGCAGCAGCCCACCGTGGCACAGGTGCGCGACCGGCTTGTCCTCGCCGAAGAAGTGCCGGGTGATGCGCTGCACGTCCGGGTCGTTGCGGATGTACTCCGGCGCCCGCCCGCCCGGGATCACCAGGGCGACGTAGTCCGACGGGTTGACGTCGGCGAACGCCAGGTCCGCGGGCCAGGTGTAGCCGGGCTTCTCGGTGTAGGTGTCGAAGCCGTCAGTGAAGTCGTGCACGACGAACTGCAGCTTCTTCTTGGCCGGGCCGGCGATGTCGACCTGATAGCCCTCTTCGAGTAACCGCTGATAGGGGTACAGAACTTCGAGGGACTCGGCGGCGTCCCCGGTCAAGATCAGCACCTTGGACACGAGATCTACCTCCTCCAGGTGGTCGTCGGGCCCCCCGGTCGAGGAAAGCCAGCGGCCCCCGGTTGGGGAAGCTAGACCGGGTGCCGGGGTCGGTCAATGCCTAGCCGGTGCGGCTAGTCTGATCGGCCATGCCGGTACCGCACGCGTCGATCACCATGGTCGATGGGCCCTGGACCCATCGCGCCGTGTCGGCCAATGGCGCGCGCTTCCATGTCGCCGAGCTCGGCGATGGCCCGCTGGTCCTGCTGTTGCACGGGTTCCCGCAGTACTGGTGGACCTGGCGGCACCAGCTCGTCTCGCTGGCCGAGGCCGGCTACCGGGCGGTCGCGATGGATCTGCGCGGCTACGGCGGCAGCGACAAAACGCCGCGGGGCTACGACCCGTTCACCTCGGTGGATGACATCGCCGGGGTAGTGAAGTCGCTCGGCGAGCGCGATGCGGTGATCGTGGGGCACGACTGGGGCGGTTTCCTGGCCTGGGCGATGGCGGTGCTGCGCCCCGACCTGGTCCGCCGGATCGTCGCGGTGTCGATGCCGCACCCCCGCCGGGTCCGCAGTGCGCTGACCCTGGACTGGCGCCAGGTCAGAGCCAGCGCGCACGTGCTCGGCTTGCAGGTGCCCTGGCTGCCGGAGCGGCAGCTGTCCGAGCGGGACGGCGAGCACGTCGCGGCGCTGCTGCGGGCCTGGTCCGGCCCGGGCTGGCCGGACGAGAAGACCGAGGCCAGATACGTCGCGGCGATGCAGGTGCCGGGGGTCGCGCACAGCGCCGCGGAGTATTTCCGCTGGGCCGTCCGGTCGATCCCGCGCCCGGACGGGCTGCGGTTCGCCGCGCAGATGCGCACCCCGATCCGGGTCCCGGTGCTGCAGCTACACGGCCGGCTCGACACCTGCATCCTGCCGTCCAGCGCGCGCGGCTCCGGACAGTACGTGGAAGCGCCCTACCGCTGGCGGCTGCTGGACGGGGTCGGGCACTTCCCGCACGAGGAGGACCCGACCGGCTTCGACGCGGAGCTGCTGGTCTGGCTGGCGAACTCGGACGGCCGGACCGACTGATCGATCCGCGACCGAGCCCGCCGACCGAGGCCCGCCGACCGAGCCCGCTGACCGAGCCCCGCGAACCCCGACCCCGCGGATCCGGCCCGCCCGCCCCGTAGTCTGTTCGGCATGACCGAGCTGCCCGCGGAACGGAGCCGGGACCAGGCCGGCCGGCCACGCAACGATCGCCCGCGCGACGAGCTGGGCCGACCGCTCGAGCACGGCCAGACCGGGGTGCCGGGCATCCCCGAGGACGTCGAGCTCACCCCGGCCCAGGCGCTGACCTGGGCCCAGCAGCTGCTGGACGACGGCCGGGCGTTCCAGGCGCACGAGGTGCTCGAGGTGGCCTGGAAGGCCGCGCCGGATCCGGAGCGCGATCTGTGGCGCGGTCTCGCCCAGCTCGCGGTCGGCCTCACCCACGCCCAGCGCGGGAACCTGGTCGGAGCGGCCAGGTTGCTGCGCCGCGGCGCGGATCGGGTGCGGCCCTGGGCAGCCGATCCGCCGCATCAGATCGACATCGACGGGCTGATGAGCTGGGCCGGCCGCACTGCCGACCAGATCGAGTCCGGTACGCCGGAACCGGGCGAGCTGACGACACCGCGGCTGCTGGTCAGCGGCTAGCCCGGGCCTCGGTCGCGGCAAGGGTGTGTCTCCCAAGTCTTGGAGGATGCGGGCGGCGATCCAGACGACGTCCGGCAAGGCGAAGGAGGAGTCGATAGTGGAGCTATGGCGACTCTCGACTTCGTAGCCGGTCGTCGTCTGGGCGGCGATCCGCGCCGCCGACGACTTGGGAGACACACCCTAGGCGCAGGGACCGGTGGAGACCGCACCGGTGGCGGTCCGGCCCGCGGCGGCATCCGAGGCGGCTTCCTCGGCGGTGACCGCGTAGCCGGTGTTCGGGTCGTCCAGCGATTTCGCGAAGATCACTCCGTAGACGTCGCCAGCCGGGGACAGCAGTGGGCCCCCGGAGTTACCGGGCTCGACCTTGGCGAACAGGGAGAACACCTCGCGGCTGACCCGGCCGCGGTCGTAGATGTTGGGACCCTGCGCGATCAGCTCGTCCCGGATCCGGGCGGCGCCGGCGACGAACGGCCCGTTGTTCGGGTAACCGGCCACGACCGCGTCGTCGCGCGGGTCACCGGACTCGTCGAACTCCAGCGGCCGCAACGGCAGGCCGGGCACGAACAGCACGGCCAGGTCGCGGCGGGGGTCGAACAGCACGACCCGGGCACCGTAGCGCCGGCTACCGTCGCGAGCGATCACCAAGGGCTCCTGCACCCCGGCCACCACGTGCGCGTTCGTCATCACCCGCTGGTCGGCGTACACGAACCCGGTGCCCTCGATCTCGCGGGAGCAGGACAGCGCGGTTCCGACAATCTTCACCACACTCGGCCCGGCCCGGCGGACCGCGATGCTGTTGACCACGGCCGGGTCCGGCGGTGCCACCGGGGAGATCCGCTCCGGCGTGAACGGCCCGAACACGCTGGGGAAGCCGTTGGCGTCCAGCACCCGGCCGAACGACTGGTAGAGCGCCTCGGCGCTGCGCGGCATGACCCGGTCGACCCCGCGCAGGATCGAGGAGTCCCGGAACAGCCGGGCCAGACTCGGCATCGACGAGGTGGCCGCGGCCGACCCGATGAACCACGCCACCAGCAGCATCGACACGATCGACAGGAACGCGCCCCCAGTGGCGTCGACGACCTGCGCTGACTCGCGGGTCACCCGGGCTCGGATCCAGCCACCGACCAGCCCGGCAAGCAGCTGGCCGACGCTGGCCAGCGCCAACACCAGGCCGATCGCGACCAGTGCGATGCCGACCCGGGCATCGGTGTTGCCGAGCAGCCGCGGCACCAAGTTGAGCCCGAGCAGGCCACCACCGAGGAAGCCGAGGAAGGACAGCACTCCGGCGACGAAACCCTGCCGGTAACCGGTGATCCCGAATGCCAACGCACCGGCGATGAGCAGCACGTCCAGCAGGTTCATCCGACCGCCTCCGGCAGATCCTCTACCCGGCTGGTGTCCCACGGACGCTCCCACCCGACCTTCTGGAACAGCCGGTCGATCAGAAGCGCAGTGAAGCCCCACACCAGCAGGCCGCGGACACCGAATGCGGCACCCACGTATCCGCTGCGGTGACGCACTCGAAAACGATTCGCCGGATCGAGCAGTTCCGCAAGGGGGACCCGGTGCACGGATGCGACTTCGGCCGGATCCACCACCGAGACCGGCGACGGCTTCCGCCACCACGCCAGCACCGGGGTCACCACGTATCCGCTCGGCGGCAGCCAGATCTCCGGCAGGGTGGCGAACACGTCCACCCCGGCCGGGTCCAACCCGGTCTCCTCCCAGGCTTCGCGCAGCGCGGCCGCCTCCGGGCCGGCGTCACCCGGATCGAGCGAGCCACCGGGGAACGCCGGCTGCCCGGCGTGGCTGCGCATGTCATGGGCTCGCTCGATGAGCAGCAGGTCAGGACCGACCGGCCCCTCGCCGAACAGCAGCAGGACCGCCGACGGGCGCCCGCCGTCCTCGGGGGGTAGGAACCGGCTGAGCTCGGCCGGCTCGATCTGGCCGGCCAGGTCGGCCAGCGGCTGCAACCACTCGGGCAGCGAGCCGGCCGCGCGGCTCGGCCGGGTGGTGCTCACCGGGATACCCCGAGGTGCTGCTCGATCAGGCTCTGCAGATCCCGGTCGGTCGTGATCTCCCCGTACTCGGTGTGTACGATCCGCCCGTCCGCGGCCACGAGGAACGTCACCGGCGGCCCCGAGATCGGCATCTTGGTACGCACGACCCCGTCGTGGTCGTACAACGAGGCGAAGTTCACGCCGAGGTGATCGGCCCAGTCCAGCGCGGCCACCCGGTCATCCAGGATGTTCAAGCCGAGGAAGTCGACGCTGCCCGCATAGGCGTCGGCAGCCCGGACCAGCCGCGGCATCTCGGCGGCACACGGCACGCACCAGCTGGCCCAGACATTGAGCACGAGCGGCTGCCCGGAGCCGTGCAGCCCGGGGAGGCTGACCGCCGGGCCGGCACCGAGGCACTCCAACGTGGCATCGGGCAGGCCGGCCGGAACCTCGGGCAGGTCCTGGGTCTGCGGGCAAGGCGGCAGGTTCGAGGCGGCGATCGCGCGCCGCTCGGCCGCGGAGACCGCGGTCGGGGTGAGGCCGGCTGCGATACCGGTCGGGTCGGTCGTGGTGTCGCCGCGGGCGCAACCGGCCAGGGCTACAGCGGCCAGGCTGAGCAGCACGAGCGTGGATCTCACTCGCCGCCCGCCAACTCGCCGCCGCCCGCCAACT
>JAKEEW010000805.1 GCA_022616375.1 Sporichthyaceae bacterium | reverse complement strand
GCGGCCGCCGGTGCCGGCGTGATCAGCGCAGAGCAGGCGATGGTGCTGGTCCGCGAGCGCGGCCGGGCAATGGCCGCGGCCGCCGCGGTGATCCCGACCGGGATGACCGCGGTCCTCGGCGGTGAGCCGGACGCCGTCCTCGCCAAGATCGCCGAGCATGGCCTGACCGCGGCGAACAACAACGGCGCCGGTCAGGTTGTCGCCGCTGGCACGCTCACCCAGCTCGAGGCATTCCAGGCCGATCCGCCGGCCGGTGCCAGGCTGCGCCCGCTGTCCGTAGCCGGCGCGTTCCACACCGAGCACATGGCCCCGGCGGTGCAGACCCTGGCCCGCTACGCCAAGGCGGTCTCCACCCACGACGCGCGACTGCGGCTGGTCTCCAATGCCGACGGTGCCGTCGTCCATCACGGCCGCGAGGTGCTGCGCCGGATCGTCGGCCAGGTCAGCGCGCCGGTGCGCTGGGACCTGTGCATGCAGGCCCTGGGCGAGCTCGGCGTGACCGGAGTGATCGAGGTTCCCCCGGCCGGCACCCTGACCGGTTTGATCAAGCGCGCGCTGCCCGGCGTCGAGGCGCTGGCCCTGAAGACCCCGGACGATCTGGACGCGGCCCGCGCCTTCGTGGACAAGCACGCGACCGCCAGCCCGCTGGAGGGCTCACCGACCTGGCGACTGATCGTCGCGCCCGGATCCGGGACGATCCGGGTAGGCCAGCCAGACGTGGGTACGCATCTGGAACCCGGCGCCGTGGTCGGGGCCGTGGTCACCAGGCGGGGCGAGACTGCCCTGGTCGCTCCGCATGGAGGGACAATCGTGGAGTGGCTCGTCCACGACGGGGACCCGGTCAGCCCCGGCCAGCCGCTGGTCAGGCTCTATCCCGAGGGAGTGCCCGCATGAGCGTGCCGATCAAGTCAGGCACCGGCGCCGCCTACGCCCGCATTCTCGGCTTCGGCGGCTACCGGCCGGCCCGGGTGGTCACCAACGAGGAGATCATCCAGAACATCGACTCCAGCGACGAGTGGATCCAGGCCAGGTCCGGCATCGTGACCAGGCGCTGGGCCAACGCCGAGGAGACCGTGCAGGCGATGTCGGTCGCGGCCGCCGGCAAGGCACTGGCCAACGCCGGCATCCAGGCCGACCAGGTCGGAGCGGTGATCGTCTCGACGGTCTCGCACCTGTATCAGACTCCGGCCATCGCCACCGTGATCGCCGACGAGCTCGGCGCGAAGGGCGCGGCCGCGTTCGACATCTCGGCCGCGTGTGCCGGCTTCTGCTACGGCGTCGGCCTGGCCGACGGCATGGTCCGGACCGGCTCGGCCGAGCACGTCGTGGTCATCGGAGTGGAACGGTTGTCCGATCTGACCGACCACCACGACCGGTCTACCGCGTTCATCTTCGCCGACGGTGCGGGCGCCGCCGTAGTCGGCCCATCGGACACCCCGGGTATCGGCCCGGTCGTCTGGGGCTCCGACGGTTCCCAGGCCCGCCTGATCACCCAGCAGGAGAGCTGGCACCAGGCCTTCCACACCGAAGGCGGCGCGCAGTGGCCACATCTGCGGATGGAGGGGAACCCGGTGTTCCGCTGGGCAGTCTGGGAGATGGCCCGGGTTGCCCAGCAGGCACTGGACGCCGCCGGTGTAAGCACGGACGATCTGGACGCTTTCATCCCGCATCAGGCGAACATGCGAATCACCGACGCGATGGTGAAGGCGCTCAAGCTGCCCGCACACGTCCGGGTAGCCCGCGACATCGCCCAGCAGGGCAACACCTCGGCAGCGTCCATCCCGCTGGCCATCGAGCGAATGCAGGAAAGCGGTGAGCTCAAGAGCGGCGAGACGGCTCTGATCATCGGGTTCGGTGCCGGCCTGGCCTATGCGGCTCAGGTCATCAAACTGCCGTAGGTTTTGCGATAGCCCCGCACCCCCCGCGCGGGCCCCACCCCCAACCACATGCGTAAAGGAGCACGAACGACATGGCTTACAGCGAGCAGGAGATCCTCAGCGGCCTCGCCGAGATCGTCAACGAGATCGTCGGGGTGCCCACCTCCGACGTCCAGCTCGACAAGTCCTTCACCGACGATCTGGACGTCGACTCGCTGTCCATGGTCGAGGTGGCCATGGCGGCTCAGGACAAGTTCGGGGTCACGATTCCGGACGAGGAGATCAAAAATCTGAAGACCGTGGGCGACGCGGTCAACTTCATCGCCAAGAGCGGCTGACCTGCAGCTTCTCGCGGTTCACTGCTGGTCCACGCCACCGGGTGACCGCAAGAGAGCCGTAAGCCGTCGACCCACAGGGAGGATCCACCGCAATGACCACGAGTCCCGTCGTCGTCACCGGCCTCGGCGCCACCACGCCCGTCGGCGGTGACGTGGCAACGACGTGGTCCGCCCTGCTCGCCGGGCAGTCCGGTGTCGTCACGCTCACTGAGGACTGGGCCGCCGAGCTGCCGGTGCGCATCGCCGCACCGGCCGCCGTCGACCCCAGCGAGGTGCTCGACCGGGTCGAGGCGCGCCGCCTCGACCGGTCGGGCCAGCTTGCCCTCATCGCCGCTCGAGAGGCCTGGGCGGACGCCGGCAGACCCGAGGTCGACCCGGAGCGCCTCGCGGTCGTGGTCGCCTCCGGGATCGGCGGAGTGCACACGCTGCTGAACAACTACGACGTGCTGAAGGAGAAGGGCGCCCGCCGAGTGTCGCCGCTGGCGATCCCGATGCTGATGCCGAACAGCCCGGCGGCCAACGTCGCGCTCGAGGTCGGCGCGAAGGGCGGGGTGCACACCCCGGTGTCCGCGTGCTCCTCCGGCGCCGAGGCGATCGCGTACGGGCTCAACCTGATCCGGTCGGGCAAGGTCGACGTGGTGCTTGCCGGCGGGACCGAAGCCGCGATCCACCCGCTTCCACTAGCCGCGTTCGCCGCGATGATGGCGCTGTCCAAGCGCAACGACGAGCCGACCCGGGCCTCCCGGCCCTACGACAAGGCACGGGACGGTTTCGTGCTCGGCGAGGGTGCCGGCCTGGTTGTGCTGGAGTCGGCCGAGCACGCCGCCAAGCGCGGCGCGCGGATCTACGCCGAGGTCGCCGGGGCCGGGCTGACCTCGGATGCACATCACATCGCCCAGCCCGATCCGACCGGCCTCGGGGCGACCAGGGCAATGCGCGAGGCACTGATCGACGCCGGGCTCAGCCCGGACCAGGTCGTGCACATCAACGCGCATGCCACCTCGACCCCGCAGGGCGACGTGGCCGAGGCGCTGGCCATCCGGACCGCGCTCGGCGACGCCACCGCGGGCGCGGCTGTCTCGGCAACCAAGTCGATGACCGGGCACCTGCTCGGCGCGGCCGGCGCGGTCGAGGGCATCGCCGCGATCCTGGCGCTGTACCACCGGCTTGCCCCGCCCACGGTCAACCTCGACGACCCGGACGACGAGATCGGACTGGACGTGGTCCGCGGCGAGCCGCGGGCGTTGCCGCCCGGCGCGATCGCGGCACTCAACAACTCCTTCGGCTTCGGCGGTCACAACGTCGCGGTCGCCCTGCGCAGCCACGACTGACTGTCCCACCAGCGGAAGGCCCTACCGTGACCATCCTCGACCACAGGCCGAGCTCGGACTCGGACATCGATCCACGGGATCCGAAGCTGCGCCTGTCCCACTTGTTCGACACCGGCAGCTTCGAGCTCATCACGTCGGAGGACGACAGCGGCATGCTCGCCGCGGTCGGCCGCATCGAGGGCGCACCCTCGGTGGCATTCGTCTCCGACGCCCGGCTCCAGGGCGGCGCGATGGGGATCGAAGGCTGCCAGGTCATCCTGACCGCGTACGAGCGCGCGCTCGCCGACGGGGTTCCGGTCATCGGGCTGTGGCACTCCGGGGGAGCGCGGCTCCGCGAAGGCGTGGCCAGCCTCCACGCGGTCGGCCAGGTGTTCGCCATCATGACCCGGGCGTCCGGCAAGATCCCGCAGATCTCGGTCGTGCTCGGCCCGGCCGCCGGCGGTGCCGCTTACGGTCCGGCGCTGACCGACGTGGTCATCCTCGGGCCGGACGGCCGGGTGTTCGTCACCGGCCCGGACGTTGTCCGCTCGGTGACCGGCGAGGACGTGGACGCGCTGCGGCTCGGCGGTCCGGAGCCGCACGGGCGCCGTTCCGGTGTGGTGCACGTAGTCGCCGAGTCGACCGCGGCGGCCTACGAGGAGGCCCGCCGCCTGGCCGCGCTGCTCGGCGACCAGGGCACGCTCAACCTGTCCGCGGTCAGCGAGGTCGACCTCGCCGGCTACCTGCCGGAATCGGCCAAGCGGGCCTACGACGTGCACGGCCTGGTGGAGCACCTGCTCGACGACGACTCCGTGCTCGAGCTGCACCCGAAATGGGCGCCCAACATCGTCACCTCGCTGGGCCGGCTCGGCGGCCGGACCGTCGGTGTGATCGCCAACAACCCGCTGCGGCTCGGCGGCTGCCTGGACTCCGCCTCGGCCGAGAAGGCGGCCAGGTTCGTACGGATGTGCGACGCGTTCGGGGTGCCGCTGGTCGTGCTGGTGGACGTGCCCGGCTACCTGCCCGGCGTGGGCCAGGAATGGGACGGGGTAGTCCGCCGCGGTGCGAAGCTGCTGCACGCGTTCGCCGAGGCTGCGGTCCCTCGGGTGACGCTGGTGACCCGCAAGGCCTACGGCGGGGCGTACATCGCGATGAACTCGCGCGCGCTCGGCGCAACCCGGGTGGTCGCCTGGCCAGCTGCCGAGGTCGCGGTGATGGGTGCGGTGGCTGCGGTGCGGATCCTGCACCGGCGCCGGCTGGCCGAGGTGGCCGAGGACATGCGCGTCCAGGTCGAGGAGGAGCTGGCGGTCGAGCACGAGCAGATGGCCGGCGGGCTGGGTCGCGCGGTCGAGATCGGCGTCGTGGACGAGATCGTCGAGCCGACTCAGACCAGGGGCGCGATCGCGCGCGCGATCGTCGACGCGCCGCAGGTCCGCGGCGAGCACGGCAACATCCCGCTCTAGG
>JAKEEW010000804.1 GCA_022616375.1 Sporichthyaceae bacterium | reverse complement strand
CTGGACGGTCTGGCTTGAGGTGTACGACGCGAGCGGCCTGCCCGGCGTCGATACGGTGACCGTGACGATCCAGTACGTCACCGGTTAACCCCGTCTCCTTGACCTCCCTCAGCTCATGATCGCGGTGGATCGAGGCGGTCTCCCCGGCTGCTGCGCAGGCGCCGTGGGTTGCTGAACCGACTCGCTTGTGGCAGTATAGTGAGCCTAGCTCATGGTGATGGTGCAACATGATGATGGAGAAACATAGTGCGGCGCTCGGCCAGATCCTGGAGCTCGTCGTGCTGATCAACGACGACATGACCCAAAGCCTGGCCCGCGACGGCCTGACGGTGTCGCGCGCCCGGGTGCTGTGGGAGCTGCGTCAGCGCGGCCCGACGGTGCAGCGGGTGCTGGCCGACGCCCTCCAGGTGAGCGCCCGGACCATCACCGGGCTGGTCGACGGGCTGGTCGCCACCGGGTTCGTGACCCGGCAGCCGCACCCGACGGACCGCCGGGCGACGCTGGTGACGTTCACCGCACACGGGACGGCGATAGTGGCGGCGATGGAGCGCGACCAGCAGGAGTTCGTCCGCATCCTGTTCGCCGGAATGCCGGACCAGCAGTTCGACTGCTTTGCCGCCGGGCTGGGCGAGATCTTGGCCAGGCTGCGCGCGCAGGGCCTGTCCGTCACGATCCGCGCGGATGACCAGTGACCGCGCGCCGGGTGCTCGCCTACGAGCTGGGCCTGTGGCGCAGCCTGTTTCGCTGGGTGCTGCGCCGACCTGTGGCCGAGCCCGGCGCGGAGGCGTTCCTGTACGCCGCGGTGCTGACCCCGGTGTTCCTGGCCTTCATCGGGGTGTCGGCGGTCGAGCTGCCCGTGGTGCACCTGCTCCTGCCGTGGGAGGGGGTGCGCCGTGTCGTCGATGTGATCAGCGCCTATGGTCTGTTGTGGATGGTCGGGCTGCTGGCGAGCATGCGGGTGCATCCGCACGTGATCAGCGACGCCGGCCTGCGGGTCCGCCACGGCATCAGCGTGGACGTCGCGATCCCGTGGGAAGCCATCGCCACGGTCCGGGCACGGCAGCGTTCCGTACCCACCAGGCGCGCCGTCACAT
>JAKEEW010000134.1 GCA_022616375.1 Sporichthyaceae bacterium | reverse complement strand
TGGGCTGACCACCGAGGTTGGAGTGTCGGACTGTTGCGCTAGGTTTCCGCCCATGGCTGAATTCGTACTGGTAGCGGGCGCATGGCTGGGAGCGTGGGCGTGGGATGACGTGGTACCGGCCTTGCGTTCGGCCGGCCACGGCACCCATCCGCTGACGCTGTCCGGTCTCGCCGATAAGCAGGGTGTTCCGGCCGGCCAGCAGACCCACGTCCAGGACATTGTCGACGAGGTCGAGCGGCACGATCTGCGTGACGTCATCCTGGTCGGGCACAGCTACTCGGGCATCCCGGTTGGTCAAGCCGCCGAGCAGATCGGCGATCGGCTCTCCCACGTGGTCTTCGTCGACTCCAACGTTCCGATCGACGGCAGGTCGTTCCTCTCCGGCTGGCCGAGCGGCCGGGCCATGGTGGAGGCCGCGATGGCCGCGAGCGGTGGCTTCTGGCCGCCGTTGACCGCGGAGACCTACGCGGACCAGGGCCTTACCGACGAGCAGATCGCGCGGATCGTGAGCGGCTCGACCCCGCACCCGGGCGCCACGTTGACCGAGCCGGCCGTGCTGACCCGACCGCTCAGCGAGCTCAGGGCGACCTACATCAAATGCGTGCTCGACGGCGACGAGCCCTACTATGCGGCGGCCCAGCTGCTGACCAGTGAGAGCTGGCAGCTAGTCAAGATGAACACTGGTCACTGGCCGATGTTTTCCCAGCCGCGAGAGCTGGCTGAGATCCTCCTCGACGTGGCCGGAACGTAGGCATGTTCGATGCGTCGGCACCCTTGCGCATCGCCGGCGGTGGCATCCTCCGGCTCGGGTAGACGAGGCGGAGGACCACGAGCGCCGAGCATACGACCCCCAGACCGGCCGCTACCCGAGTTCTGGCACGGCACAGGCCACGCCGCTCCGGATGTGGTGCGAACCGCAAGTCTTGCTGTGCAGCACACCTGCCATCGCTAAGTGCAACAGGCCCGATCACACAGGGTTAAACCTGCGGACAACACCGATGCGTCCACTGGTGGTGTTCACTCAAGCGTGCGCGGCTGTTAATGTCCGCGGTGATCGGTTCGCGGCGGTCCGGGCTTCCCCGGTGGCATGCCTGCCACTCTGGCAGCTCCGCATACGGGGCAGGAGGCGGCTCCCCATGGCGATCGTGTACTTCGGCAGCCGGGATCCCCGCTACGCCGCCGGCAGTTCCAGCACGGCCGGGTCGGACTGATCGGGATGCCATCCCGGCCCGGCGTGCGGCGGCGCTGGCCTCCTAGAGTGGCCCGCGGGTTGACGCCCGCCGGGTTCGTGCTGGTCGGCCTGTGCTTCCTACTGCCGTTTGCGGCGGTGTCGTGCGACGCTCCCGGGGGGTTCGGTCGGTCCGCACCCGGCGGTACTACCAGCTACACCGGGTTCGACCTGGCCACCGGCGGTGAGCCGGAAGTCACCGCGGACCGGGTCCGCCCACCGGAGCAACGCCAGGACGACCGGCTCCCGCCGCAGGTGCTGGCGGGGACCGTGCTCGGGCTGAGCGGAGCAGGTCTGGCCCTGGCGGCGATACGGGACCGGCGAGTGCGCCGCGCCTCGGTGGCGGTGGTCGCCGCGCTCGCGGCGGTTGCGCACCTGGCCAACCAGTACCGGGTTGCGGCGCTGCTGGCCGCGCAGGTGCGCGACCAGCTGACCGTGCCGATGCCGGCCGGCAAGAGCGCAGAGGACTTCGTGCAGACCGGTTCGGGGTTCGGCGCGGTGTTGCTGTTGTTAGCCGGCATCGCGACAAGCAACGGCGCCGGTCTGCTCAAACTGAGGCGGGGGAGGGCAGCATCAACCCCGGCACGCACCGGCTGGCCAGCCAGCGAGCCGGGGCCCTGGCCGTGACGACAGGTGCCCCCGAACCGGCATCCTGCGGTGCGCGCGTTAGGTGTGTCACCCAGCGGTATCGGCACCCGGGCTCCGGGCGCGACCAGGCCCCCCGCATGATCGTCGGGGACGCGCCACGCTCGACCTGGACCGAGTCGTACTCGACCGGACCGACCCGGACCAGAAAGCGCGCCCTTGCTCCGCACGACCACGGGCATCTTCCCATCAGCGGCGTCGCCAGGCCACCGAACATTCGCTTTCTCGGTCAGGCCATCTCGCATCCAATCAGCTCCCTTACCCGGTTCGTCAAGTCCTCGTCATACGCCGCGCCGCCGCGGTTCCGGCCTAACGCGAGGTCCCCGGATTCGGTGCGTCGATGCGGCGATGAGCTTGTTCTGCGGGAGTCGCTTGACCTGCCGTCTGGGCTGGTCGCACGCTGGCGGGTATGCCAGAGTTCGCAACGGTGCGGGTGGCCGCGGTGCAGGCCACGCCGGTGATCCTCGATGCGCAAGCCTGCATAGACAGGGCGATCGGGTTGCTTGGTGAGGCGGCGGCCGCGGGGGCCCGGCTGGCGGTGTTCCCGGAGGCGTTCGTCTCGGTCTATCCGTCGAACGTGTGGGCCCGGCATGCGACCTCATTCGGCGGCTGGGACCGGTTCTGGGAGCGGATGTGGCTGGAAAGCGTCGACGTCGGCGGCCCGCTGGTCGCCCGGCTGGCCGACGCGTGTAAACGTCTGGGCGTGTTCTGCGTGATCGGCGTGAACGAGCGTGAGGATGCTCGACCGGGCACGCTGTACAACACGATGCTGACCCTAGGCCCGGGCGGCGTACTGCACCGGCACCGCAAGCTGATGCCGACGATGCAGGAGCGGATCGTGCACGGTGTCGGCGCCGGTGACGACCTCGGTGTGACCGAGCTGCCGGGGGTGGGAAGGGTCGGCGGCCTGATCTGCTGGGAGAACCGGATGCCGCTGGCCCGCTGGGCGGTCTACCAGGGCGGGCCGCAGATCTGGGTGGCACCCACCGCCGATGACAGCGACGGGTGGCTGGCCTCGATGCGGCACATCGCGATCGAGTCCGGCGCGTTCGTCGTCTCGGTGCCGCAGTACATTCCACGCGGCGCGTTCCCGGCCGACTTCCCGGTGCCGCTGCCCGACGATGTCGAGGTGTACGGCGAGGGCGGCGCGGTGATCGTCGAACCAACCTGGGGCGAGGTCATCGCCGGCCCGCTGCGTGGCCGTGAAGGAATGCTGGTGGCCGACTGCGACCTGCGCGCCGGCCTGCACGCCAAACGTTGGTTCGACGCGGTCGGGCACTACAGCCGGACCGACGTGTTGTCTATCGGCCAGCCGCCCGGCCCGCGCGAGGGCGACTTACGGCGGCCGACTCCCACATCGCCGGATGGCCCCGGCGCCGGTCCCAACACGTGAGCAGGATCTGTTACCGATCGGACCTACCATCGGGTCCTCCGACCGGGGGCTGCCCGGCGCAGCTCCGCTGAACAGCACGTGACCAGGGCGGCGGTGGTTACGCAATGTTGTGCCTTGACCAACCAAGAGTAGTGGAGTACCCATCAACTAGCACGCATGGTCGGCCAATTCAGCAACGGCTCGCCGTTCGCCTCCAGGAGGATGCCATGACCGGGACTCGGAGTGCGGCGGCGAGCATGGTTCTGGCGCGGATCGCGGTTGTGATCGGTTCGTTAGTCGTCGCAATGCTCATGATGACGCCAACGGCCAGTGCGGAGGAGGGTTGGCCGGACGCATCCGGCGAGCATGACCGCTGGTACAACGGCTGCAGCGCGCCGCTAACCGGCGACGCACCCGGCGGCTTTATCTTCCGCGACGCCTGTAACTGGCACGACCTGTGCTACGGCGGACACATCGCCGGTCACACCAGGGAGTCGTGCGACGAGACGTTCCACCAGTTCATGGACACCATCTGCTACTACAACTACGGCAACAGCGAGGCCTGCCGAGCCTGGTCGGTCGCCTACTACCTGGGGGTGCGTAGCTTCGGCGGGTGGTACTACCTTCCGCCACCACCGCCCCCGTGCGACGACGACCCCCCGCCGCAGATCTAGCCGGCGCGGTGGCCGCCAGGGCAGGACTGCTCGTACCAGACCTGCACATCCAGGTGCGGCAACGGATCACCTGACAAGGCGCCAGCGACCTCCCCCGCCCAACCCGGAACCGTTGAAGTCAACCGATAGGAACAGATGCTCTGTCCGGAGGCGGCCACGTCGTCACTCGAACCCGGTCCGCACCTTGAAGCGTCCCAGGTTTGATGCCGCTCCTATACGGGTTGCGGCTCTCGGTTGAGGGTCGCGTAGTGGGCCTGCTCGAACTCTACGGGGTTCATCATCTCGGGGGTGCTGTGCAGGTGTTGGTTGGTGTACCAGTCGACCCAGCCGGCG
>JAKEEW010000133.1 GCA_022616375.1 Sporichthyaceae bacterium | reverse complement strand
TGCCCGGACGCGGTGTTCCTGCCGGTCGACAAGGACGCCTACGAGGACGCCTCGGCCGACGTGATGGCCACCCTGCGCACGTTCACCAGCAGGGTCGAGGTGCTCGGCTGGGACGAGGCGTTCCTGGAGGCGCACACCGACGACCCGGAGGACCTGGCCGGCCGGATCCAAGCCGCGGTGCTGGATCGCACCCGGCTGATGTGCTCGATCGGGATCGGCGAGAACCCGCTGCAGGCAAAGCTCGCGACCGGGTTCGCCAAGCCGGCCGGGATCTACCGGCTGACCTCGGCGAGCTGGTTCGAGGTGCTGGGCGATCGGTCGCCGGACGCGCTGTGGGGGATCGGCACCAAGACCGGCAAGCGGCTGGCCGGGCTCGGCATCGCCACGGTCCGCGAGCTGGCCCTGACCGATCCGGCCGAGCTTGCCGGCAAGGTCGGGCCGACGCTGGGGCCCTGGTACGTGCGGCTGGCCCGCGGGATCGACCGCTCCGCGGTGCGCACCGAGCCCTATCTGGCCAGGTCCCGTGGTCGGGAGACCACGTTCCAGCAGAACCTGCAGGACTGGGATCAGGTCCGTGCCGAGGTGGTCAGGCTGGCCGAGCAGGTCGCCGGCGACATCGCGGCTGAGCAGCGACCGGTGATCCGGGTGGTGGTGAAGGTGCGCTACGCGCCGTTCTTCACCACCACCCACGGTCAACCGCTGGCCGAACCGTCGTCCGATCCGGCCCGGCTGGTCGCGGCCGCGGTCGAGCTCCTCGACCGGTTCCAACCGGACCGGCCGATCCGGCTGCTCGGCGTGCGGGCCGAGCTGCGCCCGCCGGCTAGCCCCAGCTAGCCAGCCACCGCCTGGACTTCGGTCGGATCAGCTTGCGGTGGGCCTTGGGTAGCCGGGTCAGCTGGTGCCCGGCCTGCTGCCGTTCACGTTCGTGCAGCAGCCCGAACGTGAACGTGCTCTCGCCCTCGACGTGGGCGTTCGCCGCCTCGTCCCGCAGCACCTCGCGCGCGACCACGGTGTCCTGGTGGGTGCCGAGCACGTCCTGGATCCGCTTGAGGTCATCGACCAGGCGGCGGGCCGGCTTGCCGGAGACCGGTGCCAGCACCTCGACCGCGTATCGGGCCCGCT
>JAKEEW010000803.1 GCA_022616375.1 Sporichthyaceae bacterium | reverse complement strand
GCAGGAGATGATGATCAAGCGCTTGACCGACGATCCGATGAAGCTGAACGACGCGCTCCCCGGCGGGGCGTTCCCGCCGCGGCTTCAGGAGGTGATGGATCGGGCGCTGGCTCGGATGCCCACGGATCGTTACACCTCGGCGGCCCAATTTGCCCGGGACGCCGTGCGCGCGATTCAAGGGATGGCGGACGTCGCTCCGTCGACGATCGCTGAGGGCGCGACCCAGATGATCAATTCGGCCGAGGCGGTCAACGCCGCGACCGTGGCCAAGACGCGGCTGTCGGACCGTACCCAGGGCATCGGGACGGCGGCTCCGCCGCCGGCTCCCGCAGCGGTGCCCGCCGCTCCGGTGGCGACCCCGCCCGCCAAGAAAAGACCGGCGAGGCGCCGCAAGGCCGAGGCCGCAGCGCCGGCCCCGGTTGCACCACCACCGCCACCCTCCAAGAAGAAACCCGTGCTGGTGATCGCGGTCGCGGCCGGAGTGCTGGTGGTTGGCGGGGTGACGGCGGGGATCATGCTCTGGAGCCGGAACGGCACCAGCGGTATCCAGACCGACACCGTCGCGACCGATGTGAGCCCGGACACCGCGCGCCGGGTCGTCGCCGGCAATACTCAGGGCACGACGCAACCGGTGGTCCGGCCGCCGCAGCCGGCGACGAGCACCAGTCCGCCACCAGCCACCGCACCAGGCCCGACCAACACAACGCCGATCACGACGCCGGTCGCGAAGCCCAGCGCCGACAGCGCGGCGATCGATCGGGAGTTGGAAGCAATCCTCGATCAGGTAATCGAGGAGCCCACCCGGGCCGGGGCGCGTGAGCGGGCACGGCAGATCTACGGCGACGTGGCCGTGCCTACCCGTCTGCGAGCTCAGGCCGCGTCGTACGTGGCGCAGGCGTATCAGGAGGACAGGAACACTCCGGAGGCCTGCAAGTGGGTGGCGAACGCGCGCAACCTGGCACCAATCAACTCTCACTACTCCCAGCTGCAGCAGCGCATGGGTTGCACGCCATGACATCCCCCAACAACTCGGTGCCGGTCCGCATCTCCGTGTTCGGCAAGACCGACCTGGGCCGTAACCGCGACCACAACGAAGACAGCTTCCTGGTCGCCGACCTGACCACCCGCACGGCGTCACTCCTCCCCGAAGTCCGCGAGCACTCGATCGGACCGAAAGGGACCCTGCTGGTGGTGGCCGACGGTATGGGAGGCGCCGCGGCGGGTGAAGTGGCCAGCGAAATGGCGACCGAGACCATCTTCAAGCATATG
>JAKEEW010000802.1 GCA_022616375.1 Sporichthyaceae bacterium | reverse complement strand
GGCGGCCGGGCCCGGCCGGGCCGGGCCGATCTGGAGCTGGAGTTGGAGGCCCTGGTGGTCACGAGCTGGCTGAGCGAGCTGTCGCTCGCCAATGCCAACCCCAGCCCGGAGCAGCGCGAGATCCTGCGCCTGTGCCGCGACCAGGCGCAGTCGATCGCCGAGATCGCCGCGCTGCTGGTGCTGCCCCTCGGGGTGGTCCGCGTGCTGGTCGGCGACTTGGCCGACAACGGGCTGGTCGAGCTCCACCGGCCCGCGGTGACCAGCGCCGACGACCGACCCAACCGCTCACTCCTTGAGAGGGTGCTGGATGGACTTCGCAGAATCTAGGAGCGGCCGGGCCACCCCCACCCCGCCGCAGCGAGGCCAGAAGCTGACCCCGGTGAAGATCGTCATCGCCGGCGGCTTCGGCGCCGGCAAGACGACGCTGGTCGGGTCGGTGTCCGAGATCACCCCGCTGACCACCGAGGCCAAGCTCACCACCGCCTCGATCGGCGTCGACGACACCGCCGGCGTCCAGGCCAAGACCACCACCACGGTGGCGATGGACTTCGGCCGCATCCCCCTGGACCGCGACCTCATCCTGTACCTGTTTGGCACCCCCGGCCAGGACCGCTTCTGGTTCATGTGGGACGACCTGGTCAAGGGCGCGATCGGTGCGGTGGTGCTGGCCGACACCCGCCGGCTCGCCGACTGCTTCGCGGCGGTGGACTACTTCGAGCAGCGGGAGCTGCCGTTCGTCGTGGCGGTCAACTGCTTCGACGGCATCAGGAGCCACTCCCAGGCCGACGTCCGCGAGGCACTGGTGGTCGGGGGCGGCACGCCGATCCTGCTGTGCGACGCGCGGGTGCGCGACTCCGTCAAGGCGATCCTGATCGAGCTGGTCCAGCACGCCCTCGCCCGCACCCCGGCCTCGGCGGTGTGAGACGGCCGGCGCAGGCGGGGAGACGACCGCGAGCCCACCGGATCGACCGGAGGAGCGGCTGCTGACCCGTGACGAGGTCGCCGAGTTGGCC
>JAKEEW010000801.1 GCA_022616375.1 Sporichthyaceae bacterium | reverse complement strand
GTGCCGCGGAGCCGAGCCGCGGCGCGATCCGGTCGACCGCGTCGAGCCAGGACCGCACCGGCGCCGACCCGTACTCCTCGACGAGCGCCGCCATCCGGTCCGCGCGAGCGCGCCTTAGCTCGATCCGCGGCGCGGTGGCCATGATGTCGAGCAGCTCGGCCGGAAGGCCGACCGAGCCCAGGTACCGCGGGCAGCCCTCGATCCACAGCACGCGGTCGGGGTCGGCATGGCGGAGCCGGTCACGCACGCTGGCCTGGAACTCCCGATGGGTCGACTGCGCCGGGCGGCCGAATCCGCCGAACGCGGAGCCCCGGTGCGCGGCCAGCGACTGCAGGTCGAGCACCTGCTCGCCGAGGCGGTCGAGCGCGGCCAGCGCGGCGCTCTTGCCGGCGCCGGTCAGCCCGCTCAGCACCACGACCCGCGGCGGCCGCCAGCCGAGTGCCCCCCGGGGACCGTCGGCGGAGCGCTCACGGAATCCACCGTGTGCGGCCCGCGTCGGAGAACCCCGGGAGGACTTCCTCTGATTTCCCATCTCAGGTTCTTATCCGGTTAAAGAGCGGACCTGCATCGCAGCAGAGGCACAGATACCGTACGCCCGGCCGCGAGCTTCAACAATCGGGTCACTGGACCTGTTCGTCAGCGGTTTGGACGGCGTCGAAGACCAGGCCGCTGCTGCCCTCGCCGCGGCCGCTGGTGACCCGTCGCCCGTGCCAGAGCAGCGTCTTCCCGCCGGCCCATCGGGCGCGGCGGAGCCGGCCGCGGACGACCACGCCCGACCGAGGGACCTCCTCCTCGTTGACGAACGCGGGATCCTGCTGCGGGTCGCCGTCCTCGAGCAGGTCCGGGTAACGGCCGGTCCGTGGATCCTGGTCGGCCAGGCCGGCGCGCAGGATCGAGGTCACCGGCCGTACCCGCGGCGAGCCGGCCGGGAAGTAGCGGGGCATCGACGCACGCTGCAACCGGATCTTACGCCGGGACTCCGGTCGGTGCACCGGCAGGTACGGGATCCAGTTGCCGGGCACCGTGGTGGCCAGCCGGTAGGTCAGGGCCGGGCGGTCGCCGGTCTCTTCGGGTGTGCTTTCCGGCTCGGTGAGCGCGGCCTGCAGGACCGCCAACGCGGCCGCGAGGCCGCGGGCGGCCTCCGCGCCGTCGCGCGAACCGCCGACTCCGTCGGGCACCCGGGACTCGACGGCCCAGACCAGGTTCGACATCTCGTCGCGCAGCAGCACCACCTCCTCCAGCACCGGCCCGTCGACGGATGACGGCAACGCCGGCGGCAGGAATAGGTGCTGGCCGAGTGCGGGGTGCGGGCCTGGGCGGCGCGGCGAGAGGCTGAACAGGTCCCAGCCATCCCACTCGGCGCCGGCGCTCCCGGTCGCCGGCTCGACCAGGGTCCGGACCCCGAAGACGTCGTTGACCACGATGCCGGCGACCTCGCACAGCGTGCCGACCGGCTGCTCGTAGGGCACCAGCAGCCAGTTGTTGCCGTACACGAGGGCGAACTCGGTCACCAGCAGCTTGGCCAGGTCCCCGGCGTCGGCACGCAGCCCGGACAGGCTGACCGCGTTGTCCTCCAGCTGCCACCACCGGGCGGCCGGCATCCCGGCGTACTCCGCGGGCGTCGGGATCGCCCGCGCCACCTGCCACGGCGCACCGTTCGGGCCGGCTCCGGTGTCCTCGGCCGGCGCGAGATCGAACGAGTACCAGTCCAGCCGCCCGGACGAGGACGGCGCGCCGATCAGCTCGAGCCCGCTGCCGCGCGCCACCGTGGCGCCGTGGTCGTACTCCAACCGTTCGGGATCCCACGCGCCGGAGCCGGCGCCAGGCACCGACCAGGCCGTCGCGAACCAGTCGCGGAAGTCCTGCAGCATGCCGAGCACCGTGCCGGCGTGCTGCGTGGGCACGGCCAGTGCGACCGGTGCTGGCACGGAGGCCCAGGTCACCGTGGCCGGCAGGGACTGGGCCAGCGCCACGCCGTCCACCGCCCGCCCGGCCAGGCCGCGCAGCACCCGGTCGGCGCGTGCCCCGCTGCGACGGCGGGCCACCGACAGCGCGTGGGTCTCGTCGCTCGGATCCAGGTCAAGACGGCGCAGCCGGTAGTGGTCGGCCAGCGCCGCGCGGACCGCCGCGACCACCTCCGCGGCGTCGGCCTCGCCGGCCAGCCGGGCCGACAGCAACGTGAGAAGGTAGCTACCGGCTGCCGCCCGCATCGCCGCGGTGAACGTGACCGGCAGGCGCTCCACCAGCGGTTCTAGCGGGGCGGCGGTCGGGTCGTACGGCTCCGCCGGTTCAGCACCCAGTCGAACCTCGGAGACCGGGAACGTTCGCCGGGCCACCGTGGCCAGCACCGGTGACCCGGTGTCCTCGGCATGGAACTCGCCGAGCTGCCACTGCCGGGTGAGCATCCACAGCGCGTCGTGCACCCGGGCCTGCAGCACCCGGTCCAGCTCTACCTGTCGGGGCCGCGGTTCCAGCCGGTTCCAGACCCGCAGCGGTTCACAGCTTCGGTATGCCATCCCCGCCCCCTCAGGTCGGTTCCGTCGCGGTGCGGGCGGCAGCGAAGTCGAGCACCACGCGCTGGCCGCCGGCAGTCGAGTCGCCCGCGTAGGCCGGCACCTCGCCGAGCAGCGCCGGCAGCACCTGCCCGTAGAGCTGGCCGTGCAGGTGCTGCGGCTCGACCGCGCGATCCTTGGCCAACTCGAACGTCTCGTGCACGGTGAGCAGCAGGTCGCTCCACTGCCAGGGCCGGTCGGTGGCCGGCGGGACGGCCAGCAGCAGGCACTGCGGTGGGGTGGCGTCCGGGCTGTCGTAATGGAAGGTCAGCCCGGTAGTGACGGTCGATGCGGGGATGACCTCGCTCCAGGAGTCCACCAGCACGCCCGCATTGAGATCGGTGGTGTCCAGGTGCTCGGGACCCAGCACGACCAGGGACAGCCGGTCGCCGAGCGGCTGGTCCGGGCCGAACTCCTCGGCCAGCCAGGTGTCCCCCTCGATCAGCGGCAACTGCACCGGCTGCCCGGCCGGTGGCGGTGTACCGAACGCCTCGGCGAGCACCAGCGCGGTGGAGAGCGCGGCTTCCGGCTCACGTACCGCCGCGACCCCGGTCAGCCACCGCGCCACCGCTACCGCGGGATCCGCGGTCGGCGGTGACTGGAGCCCCGCGGTCAGCTCGTCACCGTTGCGGGTGCGGAACAGCGGCAGCACCGGCATCGACTCGCCGAACACTGCCCGCAGGGTGTCCAGGAACCGAGACCGCGGGACCGGCTCGTCGGCGGCCGGGGTGCCGGTGGCCGGGGTGCCGAGCGCCCGGCCGGCGGCTTGCCAGCGGGTCACCACGCCAACGAAGGCCGCCTCGGCAGCCTCCAGCAGCTCGGTACCGACTTGGTCGCGGGACAGCCAACGAGTGGGCGGAGTGGTCCCGCGGATGCCGTACGTCCCGGCGGCCAGCAGGGCCTCGCGCAGGTCGCCACGGCGCAGCCAGAGCCGGTCGAGTCCGACCAGGTGCTCGCCGACCGTCGCGCCGCCGCGGTAGGTATCGCCCAGCGAGTCCACCAGCTCGGCCGGGTCGCCGAGCAGCTCGGCCGGATCGGTCACGGCCCCGTCGCTGAGCAGCACGAGTAGCCGCGCACCCAGGTCGCCGAGCCCGTCCAGCGCCGCGTCGACCCGGTAGCCGAGCTCGTCGAGGTCCACCCCGCTGGTGGAGTCCACGGTCACCGTTGCTCCGGGCGTGGCCGGTGCGGTGTCGGCGAGCAGGTAGTCGCCGGCGTCGGCGGCGCGGCCGGTGGTGATGGCGGCGGCCAGGTGTTCCAGCAGTGCCGCGGTCTCCGGCAAGCCGCGCACGTGCGCCGGCCAGGCCGGATCCGGCTCCAGGTCCACCTGCAGGACCGGCGCCGGCTCACCGTCGCGCACGTCGATCGGACGCACCGCGTCGAGAGCGCGGGCCGCGAGCTCGCCGAGGCCCTCCTCGAACCCGTCGTGTACGGCGGTGAGCAGGTCGATGGGCTGCAGGCCGAGCGCGGTCAGCGTCACCTCACGGGCCGGCGCGCCGGTGTCGTCGACGAATCGCACCCTGGTGTGCCCGGGCGGCCCGAGCAGCGTGCCAAGCCATCGGTTCAGGCTGGGCTCGGCGGCCGCTCGCGGGGTGACCGGCAACGCGTCCCAGCCGGGACCGAACGGCTCGGTGCCGGGATTGCGCGCGTCGACCGGCGGCAGCTGTACCAGTACCCGGTGGGACAGGTGCCGGCCGGGCACCGGGGTGTCGGCGACCTCGGGCCGGGGCGGCGCGGTGCCCTCGGCCAGTGCGGACAGGGCGGCGGCCGCGCGCACGTGGTTGCCCTGCACCAGCTGGTAGACCCCCTCGGTGAGGACGAGGTCGCCGATCGCGTCCACGGTGTCCGCGATCCGGTCGAGCGCGGCGAGCACGGCCTCCAGCGCGGGAAGGTCACTGCGCCCCGGCAGCATCGGGCCGTTGGCATCGTTGAGCCCATACGGATAGCCGGCGTAGCCACCGGCCCGGAGGTCGGCCAGCAACGTGCCCGAACCGCGGGTGATCGAGCCCTGGACCCGCGCCAGCACCGCGAGGCCGTCGACGACCAGCCGCTCGGCGCGCGCCATGGTGCTGGCCTCGCTCGCCGCTCGGGCCGCGTTACCGGTCGCGGTGGAACCGGAGTTGCCGGCCGCCGCCTCCTCGACCGGGACCACGCTCGGGAACGCTCGGCGCAGCCGCGGGATCAGGACGTCGAGCGCGGCTCCGGTGGCCATCAGCGGGCCGTCGTGCAGGTCGCGCTCGAGGTGGTAGCCGAGCAGCGCACCGAACTCGTTGCCGGCCGCGATGCCGTCGAGCGTGTCGAGGGCGGCTCGGGTGCGCCGAGAGGTGACGTTGACCGCCATCCGGCCGGCCGAACCCGGATCCGCGGCGCGTTGCACGAGATAACCGCTGCGCAGGATGGCCGCGGTGACGGCGTGGTTGAGCGATGGCGCGTGCACGAACCCGGCGTTGCCGCAGTCGTGGCGCACCGGCGAGGTCGGGTCGTCGTCAAGCACCGCCGGCAACGTCGCCGGGGCCGGCAGGGTCGGTCGCGGGGTCAGGTCCTCGACCCAGCCGAACGCCCCGACGTGCACCCCGCCGGGAACGGTCTGCCGCATCGCGGCCAGTCGCGACGACGGCAGCGCCAGCAGCCACGCGTCGAGCCGATGCGAGCAGACGTCGAGGTGCTCGGCGAGCAGCTGCTCGGCGACCGGCGGCGGCAGCGCACCGAGCCGGCCTACCGCCGCCGCGTGCTCGGCCGCGACGGACAGCAGATCCTGGTGGCCCGGCTGCCCGGTCGCAGCCGGGTAGCCGGCCGCCACCGGGTTGTCGCCGCGGTGGTCGACGTAGTCCGCCAGGCGCCCACCGGTAACTGCGGTCAGGTATGCCGGGAGCGGGTGGCCCGTGGTCGTCGCCGGGTCGGTGAGCACCTCGATCAGCCGTTCGAGCCGGCCGAACAGCACGCTCCAGCGGGTCAGGTGCACGTCGCCGCTGCGGGTGGCGAAACGGAACAGGTCGCCCGAGCCGAGTCTGGCCAGAGTGTCCGCGGACAGCAGCCCTTCGCGGGCCACGATGCGCAGCGCCACCTCCCTGGCCTGCACGAGCAGTGCCTGGCGGAGCAGGAGCAGCAGCAGCGACTGGTTCGCGCCGGGCGCGGCCCGCAGCGTGTCGAGCGAGGCCGCGATCAGGGCGTTGACCCGGGTCGCGAGATCGGTCGGCGCCGTGGCCGGGTCGAGCGGGACGGTCTCGGCGAGCAACCGCACCTCGTAGCCGCGCGAGCCGGCCAGATGGTCGTAGGGTCGGCCCAGTCGGTAGCGATCGCACCCTTGTCCGTTCCGGCGGTGACCTGCAGCGGCCCGCTGCCGTGCCCGGCCCGTTCCAGCACGTCGGCGAAGCGGCTCAGCAGCGCGAACGCGCTAGCCGGATTCGGGGGTGCACCCAGCGGCGGCAGCCCGATGTGGAGCGTGGCCCGGCCCAGGCCGCCGCCACGCCGGCCGGCGTTGATCGTAAACCGCTGCTCGAAGCTGGTCGCGGTCGCGTCGAGACCGAGCACCTCGAGCACGTGCTGCTGCGGGTCGCCGGCAATGCGCCGGTGGGTGTGCGGCACGAGCACCTCCCGAACCGCGGTCCAGTCCGGCCACATCGTGGTCAGCGTGGCGTGCAGCACGCCTTCAAGGTCGTCGGCCGTCTCCCACCGGCTGAACGCCGTCGTCGGCAGCACCCCGTACGGCTGCGGCCCGACCCGCAACGTGGGCAAGCTCCCGCGCCCGATCGTGTGGTGGACCGCCAGCTCGCGCAGCCAGTCCCGGCCGGCCGGTCCGACCAGGACACCGAGCAGCTCCTCCAGGGCATAGCCCATGGTCGCCGGCCAGAGCGCGGCATTGGCGGTGACCGCGTCCGAGACGCCGCTGCCGCCGGCCCCGGCGACGTGGTCGAGCACGCCGGCCGGGACGCCGAGCGCGCTGGCCAGCCGGCCGCCGTCACAGCCGGTTGGGTCGGTGGCGGTGGAGACCAGGCCGGGGCCCTGCTCGACCGGGTAGGTGGCGTCGCTGTCGGTCCGGCTGCGGTAGCCGCTGCCGGCTGCCTGGGTGGCGTTGGTCGGAGTGCCGACCGGCACCAGGGCAAGCCCGTTCGGCCCGAAGTGGTGTCCGTCGAGCAGATCGGCGAGCGTCGTAGCGGTCTGGTTCGGGTCGTCCTCGGCACCCAGGCCGAGGACGTACACCCGCTCGAAACCGGTCGCGGCCTCCTCCGACGTGATCGTCACGGTGACGGCCATGCCGAGCTGCTCCGCGGTCGGGTAATCGACCATCCACCGCAGCGCCGCGGGCAGCTCGCCGGCCTCTGGTGCCTCGGTCGGGTCGAGGCCGAGCGGCAGGTCGGTCGGGACCGGTTTGCCGACTGCCACGTGGCTGATCGCGCCATCGGAGACAGTGACCACCACGAAGCGCTCCGGCAGCAACCCGGCCTGCGGCGGCCGGGTCCACGGTACGGTCCGGCTCGCCATGACCGGCGGCTGGTCCGGTGTCGGCGGATCGGCCAGCTCGATCGCCTTCAGCGCCGCCACCAGCCGGTCAAGCCGTTCGTCGGGCTCCCGGTCGGGCTCCCCGTCGGGTTCCCGGCCGGATTCACGGTCGGCCGCGGCCAGGTGCTCGCGTAGGCGCGGCAGGATCCCCTCGACCGCGGCCCGGAGCCGGCCGAGGGCGGGCTCGGGCGCGGCATGCACCTCGCGCAACGCACTGATCGCGGCGTCGGTCGCCTTGAGCACGGCCTCGGTCCGGTCACCGGGCCGGCGCCCGGCCTCGTCGAGCCGGCGGCCCAGCGTGCGCAGCGCGTCCAGCGCGCCGGTCACGGCGGAGTCGGGTGGGGGCGGGTCAGGGGGCCGGGTCTGCCTGGCGACCCATGCGGCCCGGTTCGAACCGAGCTTGGCGCACAGCGCCCGCCACGCGGACCGGGCCGCGGTCTCGTCGCCACCGGCCGCGGCCCGCGCCGTCCAGTACGCCGTCCCGGCGTCGACCTCGGCCTGAGTGAGCTCCTCCTCATGGGTGCGCACCGCGATGTCGTCCGGGAAGATGCGCACCTTCAGCTGGTCGACGACGTGGCGGACGGTGAACGGCTGGTCCGGTCCGCTGCGCTCCAGTGCCGGTAGCGCCTCGATCGCGGCCCGCAGCTCCTCGTATTCGGTCACGACCGTGCGGGTCGCGGGCGCCACGTCAAGCCGGCTGAGCAGCTCCGCCTTCCACGGCTCGGGCAGCGCGGCGATCTCGGCACACAGCTGGCGGGCGCGTGAGAGCCGCTCGAGCGAGGTCCCGGTTTGCGGATCGGCGAGCAACTCGACCAGTTCCTGGTGCGCCACGGCCGACTCGGTGAGCCGGTGCTGTGGGACCTCGAGATCCGCTCGGGCGCCGGCACCACCCGGTAGCACGGTGCCGAGCGCGGCGAACAAGGACGTGGCGGCCCCCGCGCGCGGCGGCGCGTCGCCGGCCGTGGCCAGCACCAGCGGCTCCAGCTCGGACAGCTGGACCAGCATCCGATCCCGGTGGTAGGTCGAGCGCAACCCGGCGAGTGCCGCCGCTGCGCGCGGGAGGGCGGCGACTGCTCGCGAGGCCGCGGCCTCGATTTCCGCGGCCTCGGCCGGCGAGCCCTCGGCGATGTCGCGGATCAGGCCGGGCGCTCCGGCCAGCGCGTCCGCCACGGTGGCGAGGTCGGCCTCGGCCGCGGCCACGAGCGGGTCCTCGACGTCTCGCTTCATCGCTTGCCGGGCGACCCGGCCGGTGGGCAGCACAGTGGTGTAGTCGCGCGCCGCGATCGTGTCCAGCGCGCCCGCGGCCCGGGTGAGCTCGACGGCGAGTGTGGTCACTGCGCTCGGTCCGGTGACCGTCACCTCGCCCCGGCCGAACCGGGTCTCGATACGCACCGGCAGCAGTAGGAACGGGTGCCCGGAGTCGCGGTGGCTCGCCGCGTCCTGCACCGCGCGGACCAGGTCCGGGTGTTCGGTGATGTCGGTAAGCGGGCCGTCGAGGGCCGACACGTCGAGGGTCATGACGGCGTCACCGGGAGTAGGTCGTCGGCGTGGCGGGCGTACATGACCGGACTGCGCAGCAGGATCGCGGCCAGGTCGGCGGAGGTGGCAGCCCAGGTCGCACCGCCCGGGTCGGTGGGCGCCGGGACCGTGGCACCGGCGTCGAGGTACGCCGGCCGGTCCCAGGACAGGTCGTCCCAGGTGTCGTAGCCGTCGCCGGGCACGGTCGAGTCCAGCCCGAAGCGGGGCTGCCCCGGGCGCTCCTGCAGCACGAAAAAGTATCCGGGGTCGGCCGGGACCGGGTCGCTCGACCCGGTCGGCACGTGGCCGCGCGCGGTGGTCTCGTCCAGCGCGAAGGCGAACAGCGCGACATCGGGCTCGAGGGTGGCGGTGAACAGCGGCTGCAGCGGTGCCGCGGCCGGGTCGAGCGTGCGCCGGCCCTGTGCCGGGGTGCCGGTCCAGACGGCCGGATGCGCGGTGACCAGGGTGTACGGGAACCTGCGCAACAGATCGCTCCGGAGCACCAGGACCAGCGGGGCAACGGCCGCGGTGCCGTTCGCGCCGAGCAGCGCGGTCCAGTCCGGCAGCGGCGGCACGTCCGTCGTCGCGGCCCCCGCGTTCTCGGAGCCGGCGCCGTTCTCG
>JAKEEW010000800.1 GCA_022616375.1 Sporichthyaceae bacterium | reverse complement strand
GGACGGGACACCGTGGTGCGCCAGGCTTGGCCGGTGGTCGACCCGGCGCGGATGGACGATGCGGCTGAGGCGGAGCTGGCCATGCTGCAGCGGATCGTGACCGAGGTACGGCGGTTCCGGGCTGATCAAGGGCTCAAACCGGGCCAACGGGTCGAGGCCCGGTTCCAGGGTCTTGCGTCCACTGTGGTGGCTGGCCACGAGCCTTTGATCCGGTCGCTGGTGCGCCTCGACGAGCCCTCGCCGGGCTTTGTCGCAACCGCCACGTTGACCCTCGCGGGCGGCGTTCGGGTCGAGCTGGACACCCGAGCAACGATCGACGTGGCGGCCGAGCGGACACGGCTGTCCAAGGATCGGGCCGCTGCGGAGCGTGACGTTACGCTGTGCCGGGCCAAGCTGGATGATCCCAGCTTCGTCGACCGGGCACCCGCGCCAGTGGTGTCGAAGACCCGCGACCGCCTCGCCGAGGCGGAAGCCGACCTGGTCCGTATCACCGCCGCCCTGGCCGCCCTCGCGAGCTAGCTTCAGCCCCACCAGGGAGGCGCAGATAGTGCGTGAGATCACGGTGCTGCATTATGCGGAGATCACGACACCCAACTGGCTGTTGTTTGAGGCCGCGGCGAAGCGACGCGATATCGAGCTGGTGAGCTGGGAGCCGCATCGGCTGCAGATATACTGCGCGAGCAATGAATGCCGGCCCTACTACGACGGGCAGGCACTGATACCCGATATTGTGCTGCACCGAACGGTGGCCCTGTTCGAGGGAATCGTGGTGCCAGCCCTGACCCTGTGGTCAGCGTTGGGCAGCTGCGTGCTCAACCCCCCGGCCGCGGCATACCTCTCTCGGGACAAGCTGGCCACCACCGTCGCGCTCTGCGCCCATGATGTGCCATTCGTGGCGACGCTGGGCCTGGACGGTTCCAACGACCAACCGCTGTTCGGCCTCGGTGCCGGGCGGGTCGTCATCAAGCCGGCACATGGGCTGCGTGGGCAAGGAGTCCGCGACTTTGCCTCGATGGACAGCGTCACCAGACCGGTCGGCGGAGCCGGCGCACCCAGACCCGGCAACCAGCACATCACCAACGCGTACTGCGTCCGCGAGCATGT
>JAKEEW010000799.1 GCA_022616375.1 Sporichthyaceae bacterium | reverse complement strand
GCCTGGCTGGCCCGGTACAACGCATCGACGATTTCTTCATCAACAATAGAGTTGACCTTGATTTGAATGATCCCGGGGGCACCGGCTCGGACATGGTGGATCTCGCGCTCGATGCGTTCGATGATGCCCGAGCGGATCCCGTGCGGGGCCACCAGCAGCCGGCGGTAGCCGGTCTGGCGGCTGTAGCCGGTCAGCACGTTGAACAGGTCGGTCAGGTCGGCCGCGACCTCGGCGTCGGCGGTGAGCAGGCCGAAGTCCTCGTAGGTGCGGGCCGTCTTGGGGTGGTAGTTGCCCGTACCAATATGGCAGTAGCGGCGCAGCTGGCCGCCCTCCTGGCGGACCACCATCGCGGTCTTGCAGTGCGTCTTCAACCCCACCAGCCCGTAGACGACGTGACAGCCGGAGCGCTCCAGCATCCGGGCCCAGCCGATGTTGGCCTGCTCGTCAAAGCGCGCCTTGACCTCCACCAGCACCACCACCTGCTTGCCGGCCCGGGCGGCGGCGATCAGCGCGTCGACCACCGGGGAGTCGCCGCTGGTGCGGTAGAGCGTCTGCTTGATGGCCAGCACCTGCGGGTCGGCGGCGGCCTGTTCGATGAAGCGCTGCACGCTGGTGGAGAACGAGTGATAGGGGTGATGCACCAGGATGTCACCGTCGCGCAGCCGGGAGAACACGCTGCGGGCCGTCTCCCCTTCCGCAAAAAGCGGGTGCGTCGCGGGTACGAACGAACGGTCCTTCAGGTCGGGGCGGTCGACCTCCTCATAGACCTGCCACAGGCTTGACAGGTCGAGCAGGCCCGGCACCCGCACCATGTGCTCATCGTCCATGTCCAGCTCGCGGATGAGCAGGTCCAGGACGTGGTCGGAGATCGTGTCGGCCACCTCCAGCCGCACCGGCGGCCCGAACCGGCGCCGGGCCAGCTCCCGCTCCAGCGCCTGCAGGAGATCCTCGTCACGGTCGTCGTCGACCTCCAGCTCCGCGTTGCGGGTCACCCGGAACAGATGGTGCTCGATGATCTGCATCCCGGAGAACAGCTGCCCCAGGTGCGCCGCGATGAGCTCCTCCACCGGCAGGAACCGCACCCCGCGCGGTCCGCCGTCGGGGCTGGTCGCCATCGCCGCGACCCGGCCGGGGGTGTCGACCGCCACAAAGCGCGGCACGTTGTTGGGCACCTTGACCCGGGCGAACAGCTCGGGGCCGCTGTCGGGGTCGCGGACCACCACCGCCAGGTTCAGCGACAGCCCAGATATATAAGGAAAGGGATGCGCCGGGTCGACCGCGAGCGGGGTGAGGACGGGGAAGATATGGTCCCGGAAGTACATCCGCAGCCGGTCCTGGTCGCCGTCATCGAGGTCGGCCCAGGCCACGATGTGCACCTGCTGGCGCCATAGCTGCGGGTGCACCTCGGTGGTGTAGCAGCGCGCGTGGCGCTCCATCAGCT
>JAKEEW010000798.1 GCA_022616375.1 Sporichthyaceae bacterium | reverse complement strand
ACGAGGCCCGTCTGGTAGTCATAGAGCCCGCCGGCGTACCCGAACGGTTGGAAGCCGGGTGCCGTGTTCTCGGTGACCTGCCCGAACTCGTCGTAGGTGAGACGTCCAGCCGGTTGCCGTTCAGGTCGTAGCGGTAGGTGGCGGTGAGGATGCCGTTCCGCCGCACCGTCTCGAGCCGGCCCGCTGAGTCGTAGGTGAACGCCTGGACCTGCGTGACACCCTGGATGGTCTCGGTGAGCTCGGTGATCCGGGACAGCGAATCGCGGACATAGCTGGTCTGGAACATGGTGCCGCCGCCGCTGCCGGTATACGAGGCGGTGTAGCTCGCCAGTGCGCCTTTGGGATCGTAGCCCCACACGCCGAGCACCTGCGCACTCGTGGGCCCGACGGAGTCGCGCTCCAGGACCCCGGTCTGGCTCGCGCGCTTGAGTCCTATTCCTCCAGCGGTTGTGAGGAGCCCGTCCCGGTCGTAGCCGAACGCAATCGAGTTGGCCCCGTTCACCGTCTGGCTCGTCACCCGGAAGTCGGCGGTGTAGCCCACCCCCACGCTCCCCGCCACCGGCCCGGTCCAAGTCACGGTCTTCGGCAGCATCCCGTCGTAGGTGAAGCTCTGCGCGATCCCGCTCGGTGCCGTGAGCGAGGTGAGCTGCCCCGTGGTGGCGCTGTAGCTCATCCCGAGCGTCCCGCGATCGAACGTGATCGCATTCGGCCGGCCGCTCGCTGCCTCATACCCGAACCCGAGATTGACTCCGTCCGGCCGGCGGAGCTCGGTGAGCTGGCGGTCCAGGTTGTAGCGGTACTCCGTGGCCCAGGTGCCCGCTCCGAGACTCGGCGGCCCGTACACGCTGTCGAGATCCACCGCCGTGTGCCGGAAGGTGTGCGCCGGGCGGCCCGGCGGAGTCACGCTGGTGAGATTGCCCGCAGAGTCATACGTGAACTGCACCACCCGCCCGCCCCAGAGCACTTGCCGGGTGAGCCGGTCGGCATCGTCGTAGAACAGACTATCGGTGCGCCCCAGCGGATCGGTGCTGGTGTGGAGCCGCCCCTTCACATCATAGGTGTAGGTCGCCACCCGGCCGCCAGTCTTGACCTGGTCCAGGCGGCCGCGGCTGTCGTAGCGGTAGGTCACCGAGTCGAGCCCCGGCACCCGCACCACCCGCACCCGGCCCAGCGAGTCCAGCGTGGTGAAGCTCTGCCGGCCCTCGGGACTCGTCGCGCTCACCCGCTGCGTGGCGGCATCGTACACCGAGCGGAACTGGTTCCCGTTCACGACGCCAGAGTCCACCTGCAAGGTCAGGCTGAACGGGTTCGCCGGATCGGAGAGCACCACCCGCCGGCCGCCCGTCGTCGTGCTGGTGAGCCCGCTCGGCAGCGTGACGGTCAGGCTCTTGAGCACCGTCGCCTGCACCGACCACCGCGGATCGGCCTGCTCCACCGTCGTCGTCGTGGTGCCGTCGGGCGCCGACGTCGTGATGCTGCCGTCGGTCTTGAACGTGCTCGCGGTCGCAAAGCCGGCCGGTCCGGT
>JAKEEW010000797.1 GCA_022616375.1 Sporichthyaceae bacterium | reverse complement strand
ACGAGGCCCGTCTGGTAGTCATAGAGCCCGCCGGCGTACCCGAACGGTTGGAAGCCGGGTGCCGTGTTCTCGGTGACCTGCCCGAACTCGTCGTAGGTGAGCCGCTGGGCGACGGTGCCGTCGGCCACGTTGACCACGAGGCGCACGCTCCCCAGGTGGTCCAGCACGAGCCGGTAGGTCTGCCCGCCCTTGAGCAGGTAGTCCGGCACGTTCACGCGGGTGGCATACACAAACCGGCTCACGACGGCGCCTGATGCGTCGAGCTCGGCCGCCGGCGACAACTGCCCCTGCCAGAGGAAGCCCTGAGTAAGTGCGCCGTTCACCTTCTTGCCTAGCCGGCGGTTCTGCGCGTCGATCAGGTACTCGACATCCATGCCAGCGGGAAGCTGGACCCGCGTGAGATTGCCGAGTGCGTCGTACGTGTATGTCGTCGTGCCGCTCGCGTCCGCTTTGGTCCGGAGCTCGCCATTCTGAGTGTAGGTGTAGGTGGCGGAGCCGTAGCTCGTGAGCCGGTCCTGGGCGTCGTACGTGCCGGCCACCACCCCACCCGGCGTGGTGACGTCCAGCCGGTTGCCGTTCAGGTCGTAGCGGTAGGTGGCGGTGAGGATGCCGTTCCGCCGCACCGTCTCGAGCCGCCCCGCCGAGTCGTAGGTGAAGGCCTGGACCTGCGTGACGCCCTGGATGGTCTCGGTAAGCTCGGTGATCCGGCTGAGCGAGTCCCGGACATACGTCGTCTGGAACAGGGGCGCGCTGTTGTAGGACGCCGCGTAGCTCTGGAGCGCGCCCTTGGGATCGTAGCCCCACACCGCGAGCACCTGGCTGCCGGTGGCCCCAACCGAGTCACGCTCCAAGAACCCGGTCTGGGTCCCGCGCTTCAAGCCCAGACTACCGGCTGAGGTAAGGAGCCCGTCCCGGTCGTAGCCGAAGGCCAGACTGTTGGCCCCGTTCACCGTCTGGCTCGTCACCCGGAAGTCGGCGTTGTAGCCCACCCCCACGCTCCCCGCCACCGGCCCGGTCCAGCTCACCGTCTTCGGGAGCATGCCGTCATAGGTGAAGGTCTGGCCGATCCCCCCCGGTGCCGTGAGCCCGCTGAGCTGCCCCGTGGTGGCGCTGTAGCTCATTCCGATCGTGCCGCGGTCGAACGTCACCGCAGTCGGCCGGCCCGAGGTGGCCTCGTAGCCGAAGCCGACGTTCACCCCGTCGGGCCGCCGCAACTCGGTGAGCTGGCGATCCAGGTTGTAGCGGTACTCCGTAGCCCAGAGCCCCGCTCCCGCGCTCGGCGGCCCGTACACGCTGTCCTGATCTACCGCCGTGTGTCTGAAGGTGTGCGTGGGGCGGCCCGGCGGCGTGACGCTGGTGAGATTGCCGGACGAGTCGTAGGCGAACTGCACCACCCGCCCGCCCCAGAGCACCTGCCGGGTGAGCCGGTCGGCATCGTCGTAGAACAGACTGTCGGTCCGACCCAGCGGGTCGGTGGACGTGTGGAGCCGCCCCTTCGCGTCGTAGGCATAGCTCGCCACCCGGCCGCCAGTCTTGACCTGGTCCAGGCGGCCGCGGCTGTCGTAGCGGTAGGTGACCGAATCGAGCCCCGGCGTCCGGAGCACCCGCACCCGTCCCAGCGAATCGACCGTGGTGAAGCTCTGCCGGCCCTCGGGGCTCGTCGCGGTCACACGCTGCGTGGCGGCATCGTACACCGAGCGGAACTGGTTGCCGTTCATGATCGCCGAGTCCACCTGCGTGGTCAGGCTGAACGGATTCGCCGGATCGGCCAGCACTGCCCGGCGTCCGCTCGTCGTCGTGCTCGTGAGCCCGCTCGGCAGCGCGACGGTCAGGCTCTTGAGCAGCGATGCCTGAACCGACCAACGCGGATCCGCCTGCTCCACCGTCGTCGTCGTGGTGCCGTCGGGCGCCGACGTCGTGATGCTGCCGTCGGTCTTGAACGTGCTCGCGGTCGCAAAGCCGGCCGGTCCGGT
>JAKEEW010000132.1 GCA_022616375.1 Sporichthyaceae bacterium | reverse complement strand
GGCCGAGTGGTTCCTGCTCCCGCCGGGTGCGCTGCGCACCACGCTGGACGGCCCGGATCTCGAGGAGGTCAGGTTCGTCAGGGACGAGCAGGCCAACCTGGTGTGGGCGGTCGAGGCTGCCACCGAGGACGGCACCGGCCGGCCGTGGTCAGGGCGGGAGCGAGCGCTCGACCTGCCGACCGAAAGCCCGCCGGCGCCGCCCGCCACGGCACCGCTGCGGTATCGGCTGCAGACCACCGTGCCGGTCAACTGGATCCCGTTTGTGCCGGTGCAGGTCGACGCGGCCAGGCGCGCGGTCGCACTGGAGCGAGCCGCGATGCAGCGGTTCATCGACGGCGCGCTGCGGGCGGTGCGGCCGATTGGGCGGATCTTGAATCCGACCAACCTGGCCGACCGCGACGTCTACCAGGTGCGCGAGGAGGAGATCGCGCGACCCGGCGTGCGGATCTTCCGGGCGGACCGGCGCACCCGATGGATCGACGGCTCGATCCACCTGTGGACCTCGCGTCGCCGCCGGGCCTCCGACGGCGATGTCGTCAGTGGACTGCGCTACGACCTGGGCGAGCGCACCGAAGCCGATCCGGGTGCGTAGCGGCGTCCCGATCGGCAGGCCGGCGATCTACGGCTTATGGACCTTGGCCGGCCGGGTCGCGACACGTTCTCCCAGGTCCAAGGTTTTGCCGAGCACCGCAGCATAATGAGCAGCGCAGCGCTCGGCGGCCGTACGGAGGCAAGCATGTTGATCCGTTCTGCGAACGAGGCCGATCTGGACGCCCTGCTCGGCTGCGTAGTCACCGCTCCGATCAGCTGGGCACATCCGGATCGGTTGACCGAGAATCTGGCCGACGGCCACTACACCTACGACTGGATCTGGGTCGCCGAGCGGGACGACCGGATCGTGGCCCGCGCGGTGTGGTGGGGGGTGCCCGACGGAGCCGTCCCGATCGCGCTGGATTGCGTGTATGTCGCCGACGGCGTCGGCGATCCGATCGCCGTCGCCAGCGAGCTACTCGCGGCCGCGCATGCCACATTCCGCGAGGCGGGGGCCGACGAGCTGCCCGCGTACCACATCTTCCTGCCCGGCTCCTGGCGCAATGATCCGGCGATCGTCGAGGCGGTCGGGTGGCGGCGGACCGCGGCGGCCAAGGTCGGTCTGGTCGACGAGCTCGAGCGGCTGCGCTACGAGTGGACCACCCAGGCCGGCGTGCCGGCGCAATCCGGCCGGCTCACGTTTCGTGACGAACCAGACGACCAGGTCATGCTCGAGGCATTCGTCCGGGTTGCCGAGGGCAGCCTGGACGACGGCACCCGTAAGGGAGTGGCAGCGCACGGCGTACACCAGCAGGCCCGCCAGGAGCTGGCCATCTACCTCGGCATGCCGGGCGACCGCGCCTGGTGGCGGCTGGCCTTCGACGCCGGCGGGGAGCTGGTCGGGCTGGCGATCCCGTCGGCCAACCCGAACGGTCCGGTGGTGGGCTATCTCGGCGTGCTGCCCGAACATCGCGGCCAGGGCTATGTCGACGACCTGCTTGCCGAGATCACCCGGATCCTGGCCGCCGACGGCGCGGACCGGATCGCCGCCGACACCGATGTCGGCAACGCGCCGATGGCCGTCGCGTTCGAGCGGGCCGGCTACCGCCAGTTCGCGGTGCGGCTGGTGCTGTCCGCGCCGGTTCCCTAGCCGACGCCGCCCCCAGGACGTGCGGACCTCGCCCTTCTTAGTGAACCCACAGCTGACTCACAGGTAACCCACAGCCTGCAGTGGCAGGGTCGGAGCATGTCCGATCACGATGACCACCACGACCGCGGCCTGCAGTACGACCTGTCCACCCTGGTGGGGCGCCGCCGGGTGCTCGGCGTGCTCGGTGCCGCCGGTTGGCCACGCTGGTCGGCTGCGCCGCCGACTCGCCGGGCCAGGCCAGCGGGAGCGCGACCACATCGACCGGCTCGGCCTCGACGGCCGACTGCGAGGCAATCCCGGCAGAGACGGCAGGTCCGTATCCGGGCAACGGTACGAACGGACCGAACATCCTGCGCGAGAGCGGCATCGTGCGCAGCGACATCCGCGGCAGCTTCGGCTCGGCTTCCGGGGTCGCGGCCGGCGTTGCGCTGGCGATCAGCCTTACCGTGCTCGACACCTCGGCCGGGTGCGCGCCCTTGTCCGGTGCCGCGGTGTACCTGTGGCAGTGCGACCGCAATGGCGACTACTCCATGTACTCGCCGAGCATCGCGACCGAGAACTACCTGCGCGGGGTCCAGGAGGCCGACGCAAGCGGGACCGTGGGCTTCAGCAGCGTGTTCCCCGGCTGCTACTCCGGGCGGTGGCCACACCTGCACTTCGAGGTCTACCCCAGCCTGGACGCCGCGACCGACTCGGCCAACCAGATCGTGACATCGCAGCTGGCGTTCCCCCCGGACATCTGCGCGCAGGTGTATGCGACCGCGGGCTACGAGCAGAGCGAGCTGAACCTGGCCAGGGTCTCGCTCGACACCGACAACGTGTTCCGGGACGGGTGGACCAGCCAGCTCGGCACCATGTCCGGCAGCGTGGCGTCCGGTCTTCAGGTCGGCCTGGCGGTTCCGATCTAGCCGCCCGGCCCGGCGCCGCTCGGCGCTGCACCGCTCGGTCAACCCGGAATGTATTGGTCCGGGCCGCCCGCGTTCCTCTCAGCCATGTCCGGTGACTCCACCGGCCGGCGCGGAGGAGGCGCGAGATGGACGACCAGACTGACGACCGCAGGACCACGATCCGGCTCGCCTGGTTCGCCGCCGCGGTGCTTGCCGCGATCGCACTGGCATTCGGAATGGTCAGCTGCGAGCACGACGAGACACCGACGGCCAGCGGGCCGGGTGCGCAACTGCCGGCCGCGACCGGGCTGGCACCCGAGCCCACCCCGAGTCCGACCGAGGACGCCGAGCCGACCTAAGACGCCGGCCAGGGCGACGACGGCGGGGATGACGGGGCGGCCCAAGGTGGCGGTGGTAACGACGACGGCGGGACCGATGACGGTCAAGACGACGGGGACGGGCCCGACGACGACGGCGAGGACGACGGCGGTCAAATCGTTGACTTCGCGATGTCACCGAAGGACTGCGTGTCCTACGACCCGGAGAATCTGTCGCTGGCGGAGTCGGGCGTTGAGTGGATCCTCGAGTCCGGCGCCAAGAAGCTGATCAGCTTCGATTCCGAAGCCAAGGCGAACAAGGCCGCCCAGGTCGCCCACAAGTACAGCTCGCTGTGCTTCATCGGGCGCAACAACGACCGGGACGAGAGGTATCTCTACATCACGACCTATTGGGAGAACCCGTCCGGGCTTCCGATCGGTCCGATCCGGCTGAACGACTGCGACCCCTACGATCCCACATCCGTCGAGCTCGAGAACATGGGTGCCAGCGGGTGGCGACTGCAGACCAGCGGAACGCCGCTGTCGCCTTACTTCGACTCGGTTGGAGATGCGTTGCGCGGCCGCGAGGTAGCCATGCAGCACACCAGCCTGTGCATGCTGGATCGGGACAACGAGCCGGGGGAGTACAAGAACACCCACGAGTACTGGCAAGGCTGACACCAGCTTCAGCACACGTGCCCGAGGCCGCGGCGGTCCGAATCGAGACTGCCGCGGCCTCGGCGTGTTCGGGCGTTCGCTCTTGTGCGGCTCGGCCGGCCGATATCCGGCAAACCCGTTGGTCGCGGCCGCAATCCCGCCTCCTACCTCTGTCCGGTGTCCCGCCGGCCAGCGAAGAGGAGGTAGAGATGTCCGAGCAGACCTACGACCGTAGGAACACCAAGATCCGGATCGCCGTGTTCACCACCGCTGTGCTGGCGGCGATCGCACTGGCATTCGCGATGGTCAGCTGTGAGCAGCGGGCCACCGGCGATGTGTCCGGGTTGACGCTGCCGTCTCCGACCGTGGACTGGTCACAGCACACCCCGACTCCGGTTAGCACGCCCACCGAGGACGCCGAGTCCGGCTCGCCGAACGGCACCGAGCAGGACGGTAGCGGCGGCCAGGAGGGCGGCTCCGACGGCTCTGACGGCAACGACGGCGACCCCGACGGCGGCGAGGAAGGTGGCGGCATGGTCGAGGAGCTGGAACCGGCGGCGGAAGACTGCGTCGGCTACGACCCAACGAAGTTGGCCACCAAGGACCTCGGAGATGACGGTTGGGGGCTGGCTGCCGGCGGGATCAGCCTGCTGGCCTACGCCACCAAGGCCGACGCGATGGACGCGGTGAAGGTCGCCCGCAACCACACCGAGCTGTGCTTCATCGGCCGCGGGAACGACCGCCCGAACAAGTGGGCCTACCTGACTACCTACTTCGCCGGCGAGTCCGGGCTGCCGTTGGGTGCGGCTCCGGTGCTGGACTGCGTGTCGTATCAGGCCTCCGGGCTTGCGCTGCTGGACATCGGCGACGACGGCTGGCGGCTGGAGGTCGACGGCGACCCGCTGCCGCTGTTGCGCTTCGACACCAAGGCGCAGGCGCTGCTCGCCCACCAGGTCGCGTCGAGCCACACGAAGCTGTGCTTCATCAACCAGCACAACGACCGGCCCAACCCGTTCCGCTACATCCACGAGTTCTGGCGCGACTGAGCCGGCACGACCCAGGCCGCGGCGGTTGTCTCGGGACCGCCGCGGCCTGCCGGCCGTCCTAGCTGGCCGGATGGATGTTCTGGTTCACCCGGAACAGGTTGGTCGGGTCGTAGCTGGCCTTGATC
>JAKEEW010000796.1 GCA_022616375.1 Sporichthyaceae bacterium | reverse complement strand
GCACCGCAGCAGATCCCGGCCGCGGCGGCGCTGGGCTCGTTGCGCGGCAACATCGCCTCGCTGGCCGGACCGGCGATCGCCGGCATCCTGCTCGCCAGCGTCGACATCGCCTGGGTGTTCGCCATCGACCTGGCCACCTTTGCGGTGAGCTTGACCTGCCTGGCGCTGGTACGGGCGGTGCCGCCCCCACCCGCACCGGCCCGACCATCGCTGCGATCGGTCATTGAGGGGCTACGGTACGCCCGCAGCCGCCCCGAGTTGATGGGAACCTACCTGGTCGATATCAACGCGATGTTCTTCGGCATGCCGCAGGCGCTCTACCCGTTTGTGGCCGAGCGGCTGGGTGGTCCGGCGGTGCTGGGGCTGCTCTACGCCGCGCCGTCGGCCGGCTCACTGCTGGCGACGCTCACCTCGCGCTGGTCCACCCACGTGCACCGGCACGGCCTGGCGGTCGTGCTCGCCGCAGCGGCGTGGGGAGTCGCCGTGATCGGCTTCGGCCTGGCTGGCTCGCTCTGGCTGGCGCTGCTCTGCCTCACCCTGGCCGGCGCCGCTGACATGATCTCGGGTGTGTTCCGGAGCACGATCTGGAACCAGACCATCCCCGACCATCTGCGGGGGCGGCTGGCCGGCATCGAGATGCTCTCCTACTCGATCGGGCCGACCCTGGGCAACCTGGAGTCGGGCGTCGCGGCCCGGTTCCTCGGCGTCGGCGGTTCGATCATCTCGGGTGGTGTGCTCTGCGTGGTCGGAACATTTGCCCTGGCCGCTGCGCTGCCCGCCTTCGTCCGCTACGACGGGCGCGAAGGTCTGGCCCGCAAGATCGCGCAGGATGAGGCGTGGGCGGCCCAAGCCGCGCTCACCCCGACCACGGCCACCCCGTCGGGCGCTACCTCTGAGATCGGGTCGGCTCAACCCAAGCCGTCCCCAGCATGATCACCCGACCGGACCCACCCATTGGCTCGGGCTGAGGCCGGCTTGGACCAAGATCACCGCAAACTCAAGGAATTAGCGGTATGGAAGCTGCAGCCATAGGACTAATTCCTTGAGCTTGCGATGATCTTAAGTGAACCAGCCTGCTTCGGGTCGTTCGGGTCAGGAGCACCCCGGCCCCCTGCTAAGATCCATCGGATAACGGCGGCTAGCGACGAGGGATTGACCATGGAGCCCCAGCGGGAGCGTACCCTTCTTCTGATC
>JAKEEW010000795.1 GCA_022616375.1 Sporichthyaceae bacterium | reverse complement strand
GCCTTGACCCGTGCCAGGCCGGTCAGGTCGTAGTTGAGCTGGGCGAAGACGCCCTCATCGCGCCAGGCCGCATAGTAGTGGTACACGGTGGAGTGCGGCGGGAAGTCGTGCGGCAGATACTTCCAAGCGATGCCGGTGCGGTTGACATATAATATGTCCGTTTATGATTTGGCGGTGGGATAGGAGTCCTGCTCGCCGGGCTATGCGGACGGTGGTGCTGGGGCGAGAGCGAACAAACCCGGCTCGGTCTCGACCAGGATCTGGCGGGCGGCGAGGCGTTTGAGCTTGGCGCGTACGCCCTCGGTGTCCTTGGGAGCCACGCCGATTCCGAGTGCCAGGCACACGTCCTTGGCGCGCATGCCCTCGGTGGCAGTGCCGAGCACGGCCAGTACCTTCTGGTAGGCGGCGCTGGCGACGGTCGTGTCGGCCGCTGCTTGTGCTTCGGCCTCGCCGGTCAGGCTGGTGAGGGTCTTGCGGGTGACGGCGAGTTCGGCCAGCTCGGTCTCGGCCAGGGCCAGCTCGGCGGTGAGCTTGGCGATCTGCTCACGCAGTTGCTCGGCGGCCGCGTTCGCGGCAGTCTCACGTTCGGCGATCAGCTCCCAGATCGGCGGCATACCACGCCTTTCTACAATGTCGTGTCTATGTGTCGCGCCAGGACGGTGTGGTGGTGCCGGTCAGCCTGCGCAGCAGATTCGCTGTGGACGCCCAGAAGGTGCGCGAGACCGATGAGGCCGGTTTGGACTCGTATTCACGCACGAGCCTGCAGTGCAGCATCAGCGTGCCGTTTGCCTGCTCCACCACCCATCGACGCTTCTGCGGGACGAACCCGGACGCGGCGTCGCTGCGCTTGACCTGCTGCACGTCGATACCGTGCACCGCGCCGTGAATGGCGACGTCGTCTTTGAACCCGGTGTCGACCCACACCTTGGTCACCGTCGGGGTGTGCGCGATCACCTGGTCGAGCAGCTTCACGCCGATAGTGTTGTCGGTGGCCGAGGCCGCCGTCACCACCACCGCGATGATCAGCCCGAGCACGTCCACCGCCAGCCCACGCTTACGGCCAGGCGTTTTCTTCGCCGCGTCTTTCCCAGTCGTCGCGGCCGGAACGTGGTTGGTGGGACTCTACCGGCCCGGCCATCGGCCAGGTCACCAGCTCTACCGGCCCGACACCCGGCGCACAGGACCCGGCGACAGCCCGCACAGACCCGGACACCGCCATCACCACCGGACCGACCACGACAAGCAGGCCGCTTGC
>JAKEEW010000131.1 GCA_022616375.1 Sporichthyaceae bacterium | reverse complement strand
CCCACCCGCGACGACCGCCAGGATGGATCCAAGCCGAGGTCCGGGGTCCGCGGGCTGCAAGCAAGCAGGACTTGCCAAAGCGGCTGCCTTCTCGGTCCGTTCGCGGCGGTTCGCGCACCGCCACGTATCTAATGATCTCTAGGACCGCGTATGGGCAGGTGAACAACGTGATCAAATTCCTTGGTGGGCGCAGCTGGGTTCGAACCAGCGACCCCTGCCTTGTAAGGGCAGTGCTCTTCCGCTGAGCTATGCGCCCCGCACCCGCCTCGCGGGCGACGGTCGATCCTAACCGGAGGTTCCAGATCCGCCGCGGCCGGCGATGATCGACAGCGACCGCTGCCGCCGGAGTCTCGGGCCAGCGACGGCAGCGGCCTCAGGGTCCAGGAAACACCCGACCGGGGGAGGAATGCTAGATCCTCACGCGCAATGCCGGTAATACGTGTTACTTGCGATGAAATATCCGATCAAGCGCCTCGGCTACCTCGGCCGACAGGCCGACCGCACCAGATACTCCGCCCGCCCGCTGCTCGGGTAGCTCAGCGGTCGGTTGCGGTTCGGTGACCAAGCCGGGACCGGGGCGTCCACACGACCGGCACACCGTCTCCCCCAACACCCGGGCCAGCTGTTCCGAACCGCAGCGGGCGCAATGCTCGAGCTCGGCCAGCCACTCCGGACCGTGCTGACACTCGGGGCAAACCAGCACCTGCGCGCCGGCCTGCACTCCGCGCTTCCACAGGCTCGGCCCGCGAACCGGGTCGACCTGCCGGGCGCCGCAGCGGTAGCAGGGCATGGGGGTCTCGGCCGTCCTCGCAGTCGTCGGCAAGTGTCAGAGCGCGCCGAGCACCTTGAGGTACTCGGCCTGATTCCTGGCATCTGGAATTGCATTGACGACGCTCCAGCGCAACGCGCCGTCCTTCCCCACGATGAACGTACCGCGAACAGCGCATCCGCGCAGCTCATCGAACACGCCATAGCTGCGGGCCACGGCACCGTGCGGCCAGAAATCGCTCAGCAGTGGGAACTCCAAACCCTGCTGCTCGGCGAACACCCGCAACGCGAACACGGTGTCCGTGGAGATGGCCAGCACCTGCACCTCGTCGCCCTGGAACGCGGGCAGCTCGTCGCGGATGGCGCACATCTCGGAGGTACAAACCCGGGTAAACGCGTAGGGGTAGAACACCAGCACGACGTTCTTGCTGCCGCAGAAGTCAGCGAGCCGCACGATCTGGCCATGCTGATCCCGCAGCTCGAACTCCGGGGCCATCGCGCCTACCTCGACGGGCATAGCGTGCGGGCCTTCCGCCCTAACGGCGGCCGCGGCCGGCCTTGGGCGCTACCAGCCGGGTGCCCGACCAGTCCCGAGCGGCACTGATGGTCGTGGTCTGGGACAGGCCGGCGGTCGGAGCCGCCTCACCGATGTCGCTGGGCTCGACATGGCCGCCGCGACCGGCCTTCGGCGTCAACAGCCAGATGAATCCGCCATCGGCGAGCGCAGTCAACGTCTCGACCAACGCGTCCACGAGGTCGCCGTCACCGTCACGCCACCACAGCAGCACCGCGTCGACGACGTCGTCGTACTCCTCGTCGACCAGGTCCGCGCCGGTCAGCTCGGTGACCGACGCGCGCAATGCGTCGTCGCAGTCCTGGTCGTAGCCGATCTCCTGGACCACCTGGCCCGGTTGGAACCCCAGCCGCTGAGCCAGGGTGCGCTGCACCTCCGCGGGATCCGCGGTTGCGCTCACGGACTAACCTCCATGCACTCGGTGCCCCGCTCATGGGACCTATCTGCGGTAGTCCACACAGCCTAGGCCAGGTACGCAAGCACCTAGGCGGTTCTGATGGACCGAACTTCGCACGGTGCTTACCCCGGTAGAAACGACAGTCGAACCTGCCGGTGTGCGTTGTCCCGATTCGTGTCCACCAAGATGAGCGACTGCCAGGTGCCAAGCGCCATCCGCCCGGCAAGCACCGGGATCGTCGCGTACGGCGGCAGGAACGCCGGCAACACGTGGTCCCGACCGTGACCGGGCGAACCGTGCCGGTGCCGCCACCGGTCGTCGGCCGGCAGCAGGTCGCGCAGGGTGGCGAGTAGGTCGTCGTCGCTGCCGGCGCCGGTCTCGATGATGGCCAGCCCGGCGGTCGCATGCGGGACCCAGACGTGCAACAACCCGTCGGCGTCCGGGCTCAACCCGGCCAGGAACCGCTCGCAGTCCCCGGTCAGGTCGTAGGCGGTCTCGAATCGCCCGGTGGATACCTCGACAACCTTGCTGATCATGCGCGCCCGGTCACTGGGTTTGCCGGGTCACTGGGTTTGCCGGGTCACTGGGCACGCCGGGTCACTGGGCTAGCCCCGGCTACTGGGAGCCGCCGGGAGTGGCAACGGCCGGCCCACCCGGCTCGACGACCGCGTCCGGGCCAGGAAAGACCAGCCGGGTATGGCCGTCTTCGAACTGCACCAGAAAGGGCGGTCCGCCGTCAGTGCCACGCACCTCGAGGATCTCACCGATCCGGTCGCGCTCGCCCACATGGTTACCGTGGACGTGCAGCCGGTCACCCACACTTGCTCGCATTCGCTACCTCCACTTTGCCCGTAGCCTCGCACCGGACCCGTAGCTTCGCACCGGAGCGGGATGGCAATCACGCCGCCGATAGCTGCTTCGATGCCAAGCCTGGCCGGAACTGGCCGATCCGCCAAGAGGCGAGTTAGGTTCGGTCGGCGGTTACCGACCAGTAGAGGTGACGATTGCCCGGGCCACGCGCGAGCATGGACCGAAACGGACGACTTAGGGTGCCTGGACCTACGACGCGCGGCGCCCACGACGAGACGGGATCGCAGGTGGCATCTGCACGCGAGCGCTTTTCGATCATCAGTGACGGCCTGCCCAGCCAGCTCCCCGACATCGATCCGAGCGAGACGGCCGAATGGCTGGAATCGCTGGATGCGGTCATCCGCGACGGTGGCCGGCAGCGGGCCCGTTACCTCATGTTGCGGCTGCTGGAGCGGGCCAGGGAGCGTCAGGTCGGCGTCCCCGGGCTGCGGAGCACCGACTACATCAACACGATCCCGCCGGACCGGGAGCCGTGGTTCCCCGGTGACGAGTACGTCGAACGACGGATCCGCGCGTATATCCGGTGGAACGCCGCAATCATGGTGTCTCGCGCCAACCGCCCCGATCTGGGAGTGGGCGGGCACATCGCGACCTACGCCTCGGCGGCCAGCCTCTACGAGGTCGGCTTCAACCACTTCTTCCTCGGTAAGGATCATCCGGGCGGCGGAGACCAAGTCCTCATCCAAGGACACGGCTCCCCCGGCATCTACGCCCGCGCGTTCCTCGAGGGCCGGCTGACCGCGGACCAGCTGGACGGGTTCCGCCAGGAGCTGTCGCATCCCGGCGGTGGGTTGCCGTCCTACCCGCACCCACGGCTGATGCCGGACTTCTGGGAGTTCCCGACCGTGTCGATGGGCCTGACCGCGCTGGACGCGATCTACCAGGCCCGGTTCAACCGCTACCTGCACAACCGCGGGATCAAGGACACCAGTCAGCAGCGGGTCTGGGCGTTCCTCGGCGACGGCGAGATGGACGAGCCCGAGTCGCT
>JAKEEW010000794.1 GCA_022616375.1 Sporichthyaceae bacterium | reverse complement strand
TATGAGCGTCACGCATCGAAGGGTGCCAGATAGGGTCTGTTGCGTTGGTTGATCGCAGGGCGTGCCCGGGCGGCTTATGGTTCGAGCTGGCGGTCAGATGGCCTTGGCGAGTTCGGCGAACGCGACAGCGACTTGGCGTCCGCGGGGCTCGTCGATGGCGATCTCGTAGTGGCCGCGGCGCAGGTTCTGAACGAACGCGTGGCCGGCGGCGACCACTCGGAGGCCGGTCATGGTCTTGATTCCGCGCATGGGCCGCAGCCGCCGTTTGAGCTGTGCATGGTCGGCCTCGATCCGGTTGTTCACATATTGCTCGGTGTGATGCCAGGCCGCCGGCCACAGCTCGTCTAGTGTGCGGGGGTAGGTGGGTGCTCGGTCGGTGACGACCTCCGCCGGGGTCACACCGGTGGTGGTTCTGGCCCGCTGGAAGAATCCCCGTGCCGCCTCGCTGTCGCGGCGGGTGGACGCGTACACGTCGATGACCTGCCCGAACTGGTCGACCGCCCGATACAGGTACACCCAACGCCCGGCGACCTTGATATAGGTCTCGTCGACGTGCCAGCGATCCCCGACCCGATGTCGGGCGAACCGGGCAGCGTCGGTCAGCAACGGCGCGAAACGTCGCACCCAGCGGTGCACGCTGACGTGGTCGACCTCGATGCCCCGCTCGGCGAGCAACTCCTCGATGTCCCGGTAGGACAGGCCGTACCGCAGATACCAGCGCACCGCCAACACGATCACCTCGGGCGGGAACCGGAATCCGGCGAACGCCGAACCACGTGAGATCCGAAGGTCGGTTCGCCGAGTTAGCCGCATGCCGCGCAAGCATGACCGCGAGCCCGGCCTCGGTCAACGCAACAGAGCCGATCAAGAGCTGCGCCGAATCTGATCATGGCCGGTCTCCTCACATCGGCGGCGGTCTGGTTCAACCAGAGAGGCTGGTAGGCGCTCGTCCCGCCGCGAGCCGTCACGTGGCCGAGGAGGGTGCGATGGCGCAGGAGACGCGATCGGCGACGATCCACGAGTCGCCGGCCGACGCTCGGCCGGGCGGTCGAGGAGCAGATGACCGACGACGAGCGGTTCGTCGTCAGCGCGATGGGGCAGCTCCCGCAGTTGACCCCGGTCCGGAACGAGCGCATCCCT
>JAKEEW010000793.1 GCA_022616375.1 Sporichthyaceae bacterium | reverse complement strand
GGGCGGTCTCGGCGGCGTCCGCGGACGCCGGCAGATAGATGGTGAACGTGGATCCGACCTCCGGCTCGCTGCTCACGAAGATCGCGCCGCCCACCTGCTTGACGATCCCGTACACCGTGGATAGCCCGAGGCCGGTGCCCCGTCCCGGTCCCTTGGTGGTGAAGAAGGGCTCGAAGATCCTCTCCCGCACCTCCGGATCCATCCCGGTGCCGGTGTCCTCCACCGACAGCGAGACGTAGGCCCCGGGCTCCATCCGGTCGAGTCTCGCCGCGGCTGCCTCGCCCAGCTCGACATTGGCGGTGCTGATGGTGAGCCGGCCGCCGTTCGGCATGGCGTCGCGGGAATTAACCGCCAGGTTGAGGATCACCTGCTCCAGCTGTCCCGGATCGGCCCGGGTGAGCCGCAGCTCCGGAGCCAGCACGGTCTTGAGCTCGACGTCCTCCCCGATCAGGCGCCGGAGCATCCGGTCCACCCCGCCGACGATCCGGTTCAGGTCGACCGAGCGGAGCTGAAGCAGCTGGCGGCGGCTGAACGCGAGCAACTGGTTGGTCAGCTCGGAGGCGCGGGTACCGGCCTGACGGATCTGCTCCAGGTCGTCCCGCATGGGGTCGGTCGGCGGCAGCTCGCCGAGCAGCATCTCGCTGTAGCTGAGGATCGCGGTGAGCAGGTTGTTGAAGTCGTGCGCCACCCCCCCGGCCAGGCGGCCCACCGCCTCCATCTTCTGGGCTTGGCGGAACTGCTCCTGGGACTGCCGCAGCTCCTCCTCCGCCCGCCGCCGGTCGGTGATGTCGGTATAGATCGCGACCAGCCCTGCGGGCCGGCCGTCGTGGTCGGGGAGGGCGGCGGAGGAGATGCTGACGTGAACCGCGCCGCCGTCGCGCCGCCGTAGCTGGGTCTCGAACCCGGTGAACGAGTTGCCGGCGAGCGCCCGATTCCGCAGGGTGTCGAACTCGTGCTGCTTGTGCTCGGGCACGCAGACCAGCCGCCGGCCGATCGCCTCCTCCGCCGGCCACCCGAAGACCCGCTCGGCGGCCCGGTTCCAGCGGGTCACCACGCCGTCCGGCCGCATCGCGACGAT
>JAKEEW010000130.1 GCA_022616375.1 Sporichthyaceae bacterium | reverse complement strand
GGACGAACGCGTTGGCGTCGTCGGACCGCTCGCGGGTGACCACCGACACGACCATCGGCTCCCGCTGTGGCGAGTATTCGAAGCACAGCTTGGCCCAGCGGTCTTCGCTGATCCAGAGCAGCAGGGCGGCGGCGTCGTAGGTGGCGGCGAAGCTGACCCGGACCCTGGCGGCCAGGACGAAGTCACCGTCGCCGGCCGGGCCGAGCAGGCGGGGAGCGTTGAGCGTGGCCGTGCCGGTCTGCGGATCGACGAACAGATCCGTGCGCGGGCCGGCATCGACGGACAGTGTTCCGCGCTGGTATCGCCAGTCGAGCGGCGGTAACGCCCATTGCAACTGCTGCGGCAGATTGTCGATCATGACCAGGTCGCTCATCCGGTCACCCTACGGGCGGCAGAGGACGACTAACCCCCGAGGGTGAATCCGGGCCCATCCCGCCTTCCAGACCTGCCTGCGCAGCGTCTGCGCCATCTACGCTCACCGAGCGGTACTAGCCCGGAGGGGGTGTCATGGCCGCGTTGTTGCCTGACAAGATCGCAGTGCCGCGGATCGACGTAGACCTCCTACCTCGCCCCCGGCTGTGGGCGAGGCTGGATGCGGCACCCCGGTGCCGTGCGGTCGTTGTTGCCGGGCCGGCCGGCTCCGGCAAGACGGTGGCGTGTGCCTCGTGGGCGATCGCCCGTCCCGGCCCCGGGCGGCTCGCCTGGGTGACCCTCGACGCCGGCGACCGGGAGCGGGAACGGTTCTGGGAGTACGTGCTGGCCGCGCTCGGCGAGATCGGGCAGGAGCCTCCGGCCGGCGACGTGACGGCCGGCGCCTGCCCGGCCGGGCTGCTCAGCCGTCTCGCGGCCGCGGACGGTCCGGTGACCCTTGTCCTGGACGAGCTCGACCAGATCGGGGACTCGCCGGTCATGGCGGATCTCGACTTTCTGCTGCGACACGCGCCGCGCACGTTTCGCGTGATCCTCATCGGCCGGCGGATGCCGCCCCTGCAGACTGCCCGGCTTCGGTTGGCAGGTCTGGTCGACGTGATCGGTCCCGCCGAGCTGGCGTGCACCGCGGAGGAGGCCGAGCAGCTGGTCGCGCTGCAAGGGATCACCCTCGATCCGGCCGAGCTGTCCGGCCTGTGGGAGCTGACCGAGGGCTGGATCGGGGGGCTGCGACTCGAGGTTCTCGGCGGGGATGTCGCGGCCGAGTACATCCGCGACGAGTTCATCGCCCGGCTCGAACCCGCCGATCGCGAGCTGCTGCGACGCACCTCGGTCGCCGACCAGCTCACGGCCGACCTGGCCGGCGTGCTCGGCGGCGTCGACGGTGCGGCCAGGCTGGACCAGCTCAGCCACGACTGCGGTCTGGTGCAGCGGCTGACCGGGGACCAGGCGAGGTTCAGATACCACCCGATGCTCAGAAGGGTTCTGCGCGCCGAGCTCGAGCGCGAGCAACCGCAGTCAGTGGCCGATCTGTACCGGGCGCTCGGGCGCTGGCACGAGCGCCATGGCCGGCCGGATGAGGCGCTGCACTGTGCGGTCGCGGCCGGTGACTCCAGCTACCTGGCGCAACTGCTGCTGGACGACGATGTCTACCTGCTCGCCTCGGACGCCACCGCCGGGATCGAGCAGGTCCTGATCAACCTCGGGCCAGATCCCGGCGCCGACGACCCGGCCACACTCACCGCGATCGCCGCGGCCAGACTGCGCCGTGGCGACCTCGACGAGACCCGCGCGCTGCTGCGCCGGGCGTCGGCGGGCGTCACGACGCTGAGCTCCGGTCCGGCAGCGGTCGTCCGGCTCAAGCAGGCCGCGTTGCGGCTGGCCCTGGCCGTCCGCGAGGGAACGCCGTGCTCGGCAGCCCAGACAACCGCATGGCAGCTCGGCGAGCGCGGTTCCGACGCAGTGCCGCGGCCGCCGGCCGAGCGACGCGCCTGCGGGTGGCTGATGGCAACCCTCGGGATCAGCCACCTCGCGTCGGGCGAGCTGCGGCCGGCGCGGCTGGCGCTCACTGCGGCCGAGCGCGAGTTTGCCGCGGCGGGTCCGTCCCACCTACGCGAGCGGGTGTGTGCCTGGCTCGCGCTCGGCGAGGCGACCGAGGGCCGGCTCCGCAGCGCCGCACGCTATGCCGAACAGGTCGCCGTCGGCGGCGCGGCGTCCGGCCTGGCTCGGGCCGCGCTGGTCATCGCATCCGTCGAGCGCGGGGAACCGGCTCGGGCCGCCGAACTACTGGCCGAGATTGAGCCCTGGCCGGCCGAACCGCTGCTGGCTGAGCCCGAGCCGGCACTCGTCATGCACGCCGCCCAGCTATCGGTCCGGCTCGCTCAGGGCGACCTCGCCGGAGCCGGTGCGGCGCTTGCCCTGCTGCCGGTGTCGGCCGGCACGTATGGTGACCGGCTCGCGCCGGCGTTTGCCGTCCACGACGCAACCATTGCGATCAGGGCGCAGGCCGACCCGGCCAAGCGTCTGGACGCGGTGGACTGGACGGACTGCGACCGCTCGGAGGCGATCTGGCCGGTGGGGCGGGACCTGGTGCTGGCCTGGCATGCCGCCGGCGACGATCCGGCAAGCGCCTTGAGAATCGTGACCCCGCTGCGCGGACTCGGCACCGACGGGCTTCGGCTGCGCGACCAGATCTCGGTGCGCCTGGTGAGCGCGGTGGCCAGCTGGCGGCTCGGCGAGCGGGACGTGGCGACCAGGCAGCTGGCCGACGCGCTGGCGCTGGCCGAGCCGGAGACCGCTCGGCAGGTGTTCGTGGACGCCGGCCCCGGTGCCCGTGCGCTGCTCACCGTCGCGATCCCGGTGGACAGCAGGTTCGCCGGTTTCCGGGCGGAGATACTGGAGCGGTTCGAACGTCTGCAGACCACGTTCCGGCCGCGCTCGCCCGCTGCCGGGGAGCTGACCAGTAGCGAACACACGGTGCTGCGCTACCTCCCGTCGCACCTCACCAACGAGGAGATCGCCGCCGATCTCTGCCTGTCGGTGAACACGGTGAAGACGCATGTGCGGTCGATCTACCGCAAGCTCAGCGTCAGCAGCCGTCGGGCGGCGATCGCCGCCGCCGACCGTCACGGACTGCTGTTAGCCGGGTCTCGCCTCGCCGGCAGATGTCGCCTCGCCGGCCGGTCTCGTCTCACCCGCAGCGGGTGATGCGGGCTGCCGGCCCCGGAGCGAGGCTGTGGCTGTGGTTGCCCCGCTCCGTGTGCCGCTGGGACTGGCCGTGCTCATGGCTGAACGGCTTCGAGCGGACCTAGGCATGCCGGCCGGTCCCGTGGTGGGCGCGACGACCGGGTATGCCATCGGGGTTGCCGATGCCGCCCTGGGTGTGGCCGGGCGGCTCACCCGATCGGCGGTAGCTGCCGGCCGGAAGCCGGCCGGCCTCGCCACCGGAACCGGCCAGGCCGTGCTCCGGCAGCCCGCAGTGGTCCGGGCCTCGGCACCGGTGCGCCGGCTCGGTTCGGCGGCTTCGGATCGGATGCAGGCCACTGTGGCCCGGGGCCGGTCGGTTGCCACCGCCGCCCGGGCGGACGCGTTGGTGGTCTTGCGGACCGAATCGGCCAGCGGCCTGTCCTGGGTGCGCGGTGAAGTGCTCCCAGCCGTCATCGACGACCTGGTGACCGACCCCCAGGTCAGGGAGCTGGCGGCCGAACAGGCCCACGGCGTCCTTACCGACGCGGCGCACGAGGTGCGCCAGCGCAGCTCGAGCGCGGACGCTCGGATCGAGGCCGGCGCCCGCCGGCTGTTCGGCACGGGGCGGCCGCAGAGTGCGCCATGAGGACTACGCGGGGCTGGTGTCCAGGGTTCTGGCGCTCGCGCTCGATGTCGCGGTTGTCACGATCGGAATCGGGCTGGTGGTCGCCATGGCGGCCGGCGCGGCCGAGATGACCGTAGGCCGCACCACCGGCTGGGTCACTGCGCTGGTCGGCGTCGTGGTCGGCCTGCTGCCGGTCGGGTACTTCGCGTCCTGCTGGTGGATCGGCGGCCAGACCGCGGGCAACATGGCGATGGGAATCGCCGTGCGGCGTTCGGATGGGGAGCCGTTGCGATTCCCACGCTCGCTGGTCCGGGCCGTGCTCGGCCTGGCGCTCGCCCCGCTGTGGCTGCTCGGTCTGCTTCTTGTGCTCGCCGACGACCGCCGCCGGGGCCTGCTCGACCTGGTGGCCGGAACCGTGGTCGTCTACACCCCGACCGGGCCTGGACGGTAGGCGTGTGGCGCCCGATCGGGTCGGCGATCCTGCTCGCAGCCGGCTGCGTACTCGCTCCGCTGTCGGTGACCGGTGCCTGGGCCCGCACCGAGCTGACCAACACGGACCGGTACGTCGAGACCGTCGCGCCGCTTGCCTCGGATCCGGCGATCCAGGGCGCGGTCACCGACCGGGTCACGAACGAGATCGTCGGCCGTCTCGATCTCGATGCCCTGATCGGCGAAGTGATCAGTGCGCTCGCGGCGCAGGGTCTGCCGCCCCGCGCCGCCGACGCGTTGCGGGGGCTGGCCGGATCGCTGGAGTCCGGGGTCCGCGGCTTCGTCCATGACGAGGTCGCCAGGGTTGTCGGCAGCGACGCGTTCGCCCGGGCCTGGTCGGATGCCAACCGGCTCGCCCACGGCGAGCTGGTCACCGCCCTGTCCGGGGAGGCCAGCGGCCCGATCACGGTGCGGGACGGCACGGTGGCCGTCGATCTCAGCGTCGTCACGGCGGCGGCCAAGCAGCGGCTGGTCGACGCCGGGTTCACGCTCGCCGGGCAGATCCCGGCCGGCCAGCCCGAGCTCGTGCTCATCCACTCGGATCGGATCGACAACGCGCAGACCGCATTCCGGCTGGTGGAGCGGCTGGGCCTGATCCTGCCGGTGGTGACCCTGGCCCTGCTCGCACTCGGTGTGATCGTGGCGGCCGATCGGCGGCGGGCGCTGCTGTGGGCCGGGCTGGGCCTGGCGATCTCGATGGTGGCCCTGGCCGCCGGGCTCGCGATCGGGCGGGGCCGCTACCTTGATCGGCTGCCGGCGAGCGTTTCGGCTCCGGCCGCGGCCGACCTCTTCGACACGGTGACCCGGTTTCTGCGCAGCGGGTTGCGGACCGTGCTGGTCTGCGGCCTGGTCGTGGCTGCCGCCGCGTTCCTCGCCGGCCCGTCGGCCCTGGCCGGCCAGATCCGGTCGGGTTTCCGCAACGTGTTCGGCCGGGCCGCCGGCAGTGCATGGGTGTACGAGCACCGCGGCGTCCTGCGGGTGGCGGCCGCCGCCATTGCCGGGCTGGTGTTCGTGTTCCTGGATCATCCCTCGGCGAAGACCATGCTCCTGCTGGCCGCGCTCACCCTCGTCGCGTTCGCCGTCATCGAACTACTCGCCGGAAGGGGTAACCGTGGGACACCCGACCATCACCACGAAGCCGCAAGCTGACCCTGGCGAGCCCGCCGGACAGCCGGCCGGGCAGTCGCCGGGCCAGCCCGGCGGGCAGTCGCCGGGCCAGCCCGGCGGGCAGTCGCCGGGGGAGCCTCCGGCGCCGGATCTGGTCTGGGTGCCCGGTGGCAGCTTCGCCATGGGATCGGATCGGCACTATCCGGAGGAAGCGCCGGCGCACCGGGTGACGGTCGACGGGTTCTGGATGGACCGGATGCAGGTGACCAACGCGGATTTCGCCCAGTTTGTCGAGGACACCGGATACCTGACCGTTGCCGAGCAGGCTCCGAGCCCCGCTGCGTACCCGGGCGCAAAGCCCGAGCTGCTGGTGCCCGGATCGGTCGCGTTCGTGCCGCCCCCGCACCGGGTCGACCTGCGCGAGTGGTCGAACTGGTGGGCTTGGGTGCCCGGTGCCGGCTGGCGCCACCCGGAGGGGCCGGACAGCTCGCTCGAGGGTCGCGAGGAACACCCGGTCGTGCACGTCGCCTATCCCGACGTCGTCGCCTACCTCGACTGGGCCGGACGGGTGCTGCCGACCGAGGCGGAGTGGGAGTTCGCCGCGCGGGGCGGGCTGGACGGAGCCGAGTACGCCTGGGGTGACGAGCTGGCTCCGGGTGGGAAGCACCTGGCGAACACCTGGCAGGGCGAGTTCCCGACCCAGAACCTGCTCGAGGACGGTTACGAGCGCACCGCACCGGCCGGTTCGTACCCGCCAAACGGGTACGGGCTGCACGACCTGATCGGCAACGTCTGGGAGTGGACCCAGGACTGGTACCGGGACCGGCACCTCGTGCCGTCCGGCTCCTGCTGCGCACCGGGCAACCCGCGCGGGCCGTCCAAGAACCGCAGCTACGATCCGGCGACGCCGCAGATCCGCATCCCGCGCAAGGTGGTCAAGGGCGGCTCGTTCATGTGCGCGCCCAACTACTGCCGCCGGTACCGACCCGCGGCCCGGATGCCGCAGGCGGTGGACACCGGGACGGCGAACATCGGCTTTCGCGGCATCGTCCGCGCGGCCGGCCGCCGTGCGGGCTAGTGTCGCGTGTCCGAGGTCCCTTGACGGTGGCGGAGCCAACGCAAGAAGACTTCGGACACGCGACACTAGAGCAGGCCGCCGAGACCCTTGTCGGCAAGCAGCGGCAGCAGATCCCCCATCACAGATCCCATCGCATGCCCTCCCCTGCTCCCGCCGCCGGCACCGGCGGGATCAGTCGCGGGCCATCGCGGCCGCCAGGTGACGCTCGACATCGACGTACGCGTCGCCGGCGACGTCGAACACCACCTTGATGATCTTGCCATCGGTGAACTCGAACTGCGGCCGGTACTCGCTGCTCACCGCGTCGCCGCCGTCGTAGCCGATGCACAAGCCCTCGCCGCAGAGCGCGAAGCGGCTGGCCTGTGTCCTGATCTCCTGCTCCGCGACCACCCGACCGTCCACGTGAAGCTTGAGCGGCCCGTAGGACTCCTGATGCTCGCCCATCCGCTCCTTGGTGAACTCCACGCCGACGATGTGCGTCCCAGAGGTTGGCGCGTCGCCGACGACTCGCTGCTCAGGTGGGATGCCGAGGAAGTTGACGACGTAGTAGAGCTTTCCGCCCTTGACGAACATCGAATGCCCGCCGAAGCGGGACCCCTGTGCGAAGATCACGCCTTGCGAGCTCTCGGTGAAGTCGACCTCCGCGAGGATCTTGTACGAGACACCGTGGATGTTCGCCGCCGACGCCTCCGGGACTTCCGTCGTCTCCGGGTAGTAGATGTACTGTCCGCTCGGCGGCACCGGGATGTAGTACTCGAGCTTGCGGATCTCGAAGACGGACAGATCGTTGAGCGGCAGGACGTTGTACCTCTTCGCCTCCTCGAGCCACAGCGCGACTAGCTCCTGCACCTTCTCGGGGTGCTGGTCGGCGAGGTCACGGGCCTCGGCACGGTCGGAGTCGGTGTGGAAGAGCTGCCAGCGGTCCTGGTCGAACTTGCCGAGGCCGACCGGCACCGGGCCGTGCTCGGCAACCGCCTTCCAGCCGTTGTGCCAGATGGCGCGGGTGCCCAGCATCTCGTAGTACTGCGTCTCCTTGCGGGTCGGCGCGTCGGCGTCGTCGAAGGAGTAACGCATCGACACTCCAGGCAGCGGGGACTGCTTGACCCCGTTCACCACCTCGGGGAACTCGACGCCGCAGCAGTCGAGGATGGTCGGAACGATGTCGGTGCAGTGGTGGTACTGCTGGCGGACCTCACCCCTCGCCCTGATCCCCTTCGGCCAGGAGATGACCAGGGGATCGCAGACGCCACCCTGGTAGGAGTACCGCTTGAACATCCGGTACGGCGTGGAGAAGCCGACCGCCCAGCCGGTCGGGTAGTGGTTGTAGCAGTCCGGCCCACCCAGCTTGTCGATGAACGGCAGGTTGTCCTCGACCGTGTCGGGCCAGGCATTGAAGAACTTGTTCTCGTTGACCGAGCCGTTGGGGCTGCCCTCGCCGGACGCGCCGTTGTCGGCACAGTAGAGGATCAACGTGTTCTCCAGCTGGCCGGACTCCTCCAGGTAGTCGACGATCCGCCCCACCTGGGCATCGGTGTACTCGGAGAAGCCGGCGTACACCTCCGCCATCCGGCTGAACAGGCGCTTCTCGTCCGCGGACAGGGTGTCCCACGGCCGGACCGAGTCGCCCTCGCTGAACGTGCCGGGCGTCATCGGGTTGATCGGGGTGAGCTCGGTGCCCGCCGGCAGGATCCCGCGCTCGATCATCCGCGGCAGCACCCACTCCCGGTAGGCCTCGTAGCCGTCGTCGAACATGCCCCGGTACTTGTCGATGTACTCCTTCGGCGCGTGATGCGGCGCGTGGTTCGCCCCAGGGCAGAACCACAGGTACCACGGCTTGTCCGGTTCGGACTGCTTGGAATCGCGGATGAACTGCAAAGCCTTGTCGGCCAGATCCTTGGACAGGTGGTAGCCGTCCTCGGGCTGGTACGGCTGGCTGGTGTAGTGGTTGTCCTCGGCGAGATCGGGATACCACTGGTTGGTCTCGCCGCCGATGAAACCGTAGAACCGGTCGTAGCCCAGGCCGAGCGGCCAGAGCTTCTTCGACGAGCCCATCGTCCACGCGTCGACTGGGGTGTTGTGGTTCTTGCCGACCCAGAACGTGCTCCACCCGGCGTCCCGCAGCACCGTCGCCATGGTCGCGTTCTCGGGTGGGATGTGCGAGTTGTAGCCGGGAAACCCGCTCGCCGTCTCGGAGATCGAGGCGAACCCGTTCTGGTGGTGGTTGCGCCCGGTCAGGAACACCGACCGGGTCGGCGAGCACAGCGCGGTCGTGTGCCATTGCGAGTAGGTGAGGCCGTTGTCGGCCAGCCGCTGCAGAGTGGGCATCGCGATCCGGCCGCCGTATGGCGACCATGCCGCGCACCCGGTGTCGTCGTAGAGGACGACGAGTACGTTCGGAGCCCCTGCCGGGGCCTTGTCCGAGAGGAACGCGTCCCAGTCCGGCACCGAGTCCCGGATATCCAGCTTGATCGTGCCCTTGAACGGTTTGGCCATGGTTCAGATGCTCGGCGACCGGCCGACCGTTGGGATCACCCGCGCCGGGTGAGCCGCTCGGCCAGCGAGGGTCTGATCACCATCCATCGGCGCGACGGCACCGTTCTCCACATCGTCAGCCCGCTCGGCGCCCGCTGCTCAACGGCGGACAGCACCGCGCGGACCGAGTCTGCGGATACGCGTCTAGTGTCGGACCCGCGACACTAGTTGTGCGCTCCGGAGGCGGCGTCGGCCATCCTCGCCAGTGCCTGGTCGATGGTGAAGCTCGCCGCCTTCTGTCGGGGCGGATAGTCCTTGAAGGTACCGACGAACTGCGCGACGATCGCCTGCGCAGCCAGGATCATGTAGCCCTTGGACGTAGGCATCTCGCCTCGCTTCCAAGCACTGTACGACCGGTCCGTCGGCCCGGTTTGGATCGTCATCTGGTCGGGCGCACCGCCGTGACCCGACCGGCCGTAGGCGGGCAAACCGCCGTTCACCCGTCCCGGGCGATCCCGCCAGTCGGTGCGACAAGGCATGATCACCGGAGTGACGGGTCGCGTTGCCGCCGCCTCGCGATGGGTCGAGCGGACGCTCCCCGCGCGGTGCATTCGCCGGTACCTCGCGATCAGCGGGACCACGCTGGCGCTGGTCATCGCCGGTCACGCCTTCACGGCGTTCATCCCGCTCCTGATCGTGGTCGCCTCGCTCGCCCGCAGCGGCAGCAACACACTTGGCGACCTAGTGGTCGACCGGCTGCATCTATCTGGTAGCGCAGCGGATGCGGTCCAGATGCTCTTCGCCCGGCCGCCGGGGGCCGATGGGACGCTAACCGTCCTCGGTGTGATCTTCCTGGCGGGGTCCGGCCTAAGCATGTCCCGCGCCCTGCAACGGGCGTACGAGGCGGCCTGGGGCCTGCCGCGTGGTCTGCGCGGGACGGTCAACGGTGTCGTCGCCCTCACCGTTCTACTTACCGAGATCGTTCTGCTGTCCCTGATCGCGAGCCTGCTGCGAGGTGTGCCGGCCGGCTCGGCGCTGACCTTCGCGTCCCGCGCTGGGCTCGGCATCCTGCTGTGGCTGCTGCTCCAACACCTGTTGCTCGGCGGCCGGATCCGGTGGCGGCTCCTGCTGCCCGGTGCGATCACCGCGGCGGTCGGCCAGCAGCTGGTCAGCCTGTTCTCTGCGGTGTGGATGCCGGGGCTGATCGAGCGGAACGCGGAGCGCTACGGGGTCATCGGCGTGACGTTCGCGCTCCTGTCCTGGCTCATCGTGCTCTCCGTTGTCCTGGTGGCCGCCGCGGTCCTCAGCGCAGAACTCGGCCGGCCGTCGACCGGACCGGCCCACCGCCCGGATCGGCCACGTGGAGCCCTCGTACCTGACGAGCCAGATCGCCGCGATGGCGAGCGCTGACCAGGATGGACCAGAACGGGTAGTACGGGATCGCGAAGAAGTTCGCGATCCCGATCCCCGCGGCCAGGATGATGCCAACGCTGCGCGCCCAAGAGACTGACGCGGAGCACGGTGGCTCGCCTTTTCGTCACCTGGATCTGCCTCCTCATCGTGCTGCTTCCGCTCCTGGGCGCACTGATCTACCTGATCGTCCGCGGCGGGTCCATGGCCGAACGGTCCATGAAGGCCGCGGCGGACCAGGTGCGGGCCACCCGCGAGTACATCGCGTCCATGGCCGAGAGTGGCTCAACCGCCGAGGAACTCGAGAAGCTCTCCAAGCTCCGTACGGTGGGCACGCTCACCGAGGCCGAGTTTCAGGCCCAGAAGGCGAAGCTCCTGACCCACTAGGCAGCCTCACCCGTCGCCCCAAGCCCCTCGAGGCCGGGCTAGAGCAGACCGCCGAGGCCTTTGCCGGCAAGGACGACGCCGAGGACGAGTAGCAGCACGCTCATCACGGTGGCGTTGTTGGCGGTGAGCCAGTCCTTGAGTGTGGCCAGCGGCGCCGCCATCCGGCGTCGGGCCAATGCGTAGGCGATCACGGGCACCGCCACCGTGCTCGCCGCCAGCACTGTGAACATGACCACGGCGCCGGCGGTCTGGGCGCCGGACAGGTTTCCGCCGGCGATCGCCACCGCCGCGGCGACGCACATCATGAGGTTCTTCGGGTTGACCGCGGAGAGCAGGAATCCCAGCCCGGCCGACTTGGCCGCCGCGAACTGGTCGATCGCGGTCATCCAGCCGGGCATCGACCCACGCTCGCCCGGCTTCGGGCGGCCGCGCCACTGCTTGACGGCCGCCAGCAGCAGCAATGCACCGAGCAGGAGCTTGATCCAAGAGGCGAGCGCCGACGGCTCCCCGCTGGTGTCCAGGTCGGCGGTACCGGCCAGCAGCAGTACGGCCACCGTCGCGGCTGCGATGCCGGCGACCCAGCCGAGCAGGAACCCGACGCTGCTGGCACCTGCGCGGGCGGAGATGAGCATGAGGATGACCGCGATGATCGGTATCGGGCTGATTGCCACGCCCAGTGCCAGCGGCAACAACTCCCCGATCACGGTGCCCATCCGGCCTCCTTCGGCGCTGTTCTGGTCTGCGCGCTCGGCGCGCCACGACCGGCGCTCCCCGTCCTTCCATGATTAGCCGTGGGCTCGGGTCGATCGACGCGCCGACCGGGTGAACCCTGGCCGGTGCCGGCGGGCCGGGTGTCACGATGACGGCATGAGCGTCGGCCCGGTCGATTTTGCAGTGATCGCGTTCCCTGGCAACAAGTTCCACGGCCAGATCGCGCCGGCCCTGGGCGAGCTGGTAGCGGCCGGCACGGTGCGGATCCTAGATCTGGTCTTCGTCAAGAAGGACGCCGACGGGACCGTGATGTCGGCCGAGCTGAGCGCGCTGGACCCGGACGAGGCGTCGCCATTCGATGAGGTACCCGGCGAAGTCTCCGGGTTGCTCAACGAGGAGGATCTCGAGCTTGCAGCTGCCGCGCTCGAGCCGGACAGCTCGGCCGCGATCGTCGTCTGGGAGAACAGTTGGGCCGCGCGGCTGGCCGACGCGGTGGCCGCGGCGGACAGTCAGCTCCTGGACTTCGAACGGATCCCGCGCGAGGTCGTCGAGGCCGCGGTGGCCGCGGCCGGCTCGCCGTAGCGGGGTGTTCGTACGGGAGGGGTGATCTGATGCTGATGCGTCCGCTGGTCGTCCGGCGCGGACCGGGCCTAATCGGAGCGGCCCGCACCGCGGTTGTCGCGGGTACGGCGACCGCAGTGGTCGGATCGATGCAGCATCGTCAGGCGCAGCGGGCTGCCGGGCAGCAAGCCTCGGCGGAGCTGGCCGCCCAGCAAGCCCAGGCGGAGCTGGCCGCCCAGCAAGCAGTTGCCCAGCAAGCGGCGCCTGCGGGCGGTTCAGTCCCGTCCTCCGGACTCGGCGGCGACGCCATCTCCGACCTCGAGCGGCTGGCTGAGCTCCGCAAGGAGGGCGTGCTGACCGAGCAGGAGTTCGAGGCGCAGAAGAAGAAGATTCTCGGCAGCTAGTGTCGCGTGTCCGAAGCTGCCACCTGGCGCGCCACCGCCACCGAGATCAAGGCCGACATCCTGGCGAACGGCGTGAGCAAGCGGGGTGCTGCGCCAGCACTACGGGACGGATGCCCTGGACGCCTCGACGCTGCTCGCGGCGCTCTACGGGTTCCGGCCCGGCGACGACGAGCGGCTGCGCAGCACGGTCCTGGTCATCGCCGACGAGCTGACCGACCACGGCTTCGTGCTGCGCTACCGTACGGAGGAGACCGAGGACGGGCTGCCCGGCGCCGAGGGCACGTTCCTCGTCTGCTCGTTCTGGCTGGCACTAGGCCAGCAGGAACCGGGCGCGAATCTCCTCGTGCCGGCCGCGGGCGGCCAGCTCGCCGAGCTCCCAGAGGAAGTCGAGCATGCGACGATCCGGGAGCGGCGTCTCCGAGGTCACCCGCCACCCGGTGCGGCGGGCGCTGAGCGCCACCTGGCCGAGCCGGACTACGAGATCATCCGCGGCGTCCTGCAGGCTCTCACCCTCGCCGTACGCCCAGCTGCCCAACGACAACCGGCAGCGCCCACCCCGCTCGTCCATCTGGAGGTCAGGCATCCAGTCGTCGCGCATGGAGCAGTATGCGCACGCCGCTTGGGCGATGGCTACCAGGTTGTGGCTCGCGCCACAGCCGCGGTGCCTACTGGCGGGCCATGGCGAGGTGGAACCGCTCATCGGCACTGATCGTGTGGTCCGGGTCCTCGGCCGCCTCGTCGATGTCGATCTGTACCCACGTGACCGTGCCGGTGGAGGCGTTACCGGTCGGGCCGTAGTCCTCGGATACCGGCGAGCCGAGGTCGATGCCGACGTCGGCGGTCTCGTCCAGGGAGAAGGCGAACGGGTGGGTCCGGTCGACCCGGCCCTCGCCGATCTTCGTCCCGTCGAGGTAGAGCGTGACGGTGCCGCCCTTGCCGACCCCGCCGCCGTCGTATCCGAACTCCATCCGCACCTGGTGGGTGCCGGCCGGCAGCGGTGCGTCCGCCGACACGTAGAAGTACGCCGCGCCGCACACGTTGTAGCAGTACCTGAGCCGGCCCTGGTGCGCGTAGAGGCTCCAGCCGCCGGTGTTGCCGCCCTGGCAGATGATGACGCCGCTGGCGTCCGCCGCCGGGAACTCGACCTCCGCGGTGACTGAACGTGACTTGTCCTTGATGTTGATGAACACGTTTTCCTGCAGCCGCCGCATCCCGCCGAAGAGCAGCTGTGTCTTGCCGATCACGGCCGAGGGCCGGCCGGCCAGGTCCGGGTTCATCCGCTCGGCCTTGCGCGGATCGAGCGGCAGCACGTTGTATTTGGTCGCCTCGATCTCGAATAGCCGCTTGAGCTTGGCGAGTTTGTCGGGCATGGTCGCGGCGAGGTCGTGCGCCTGCGACCAGTCCTTGGTGGTGTCGTACAGCTCCCAGACATCGTCGTCGAGCTGGGCGCTCGGCCCGGTGACCACCCACGGAACCTGGTGCTTTGTGACCGCGGTCCAGCCCTGGTGGTAGATGCCGCGGTTGCAGAACATCTCGAAGTACTGGGTCTGGTGCCGCTCGGCCGCGCCGGCGTCGTCGAACGAGTAGGCCATGCTCACCCCGTGCAGCGGCTCCTGCAGCACCCCGTTCACCATCGTCGGGAACGGCAGCCCGGTGGCCTCGAGAACGGTAGGGGCCAGGTCGACCACGTGGTGGAACTGGTTGCGGATCTCGCCCTTCGCCTTGATCCGGCTCGGCCACCGGACGATGGTGCCGTTGCGGGTGCCGCCCCAGTGCGAGGCGACCTGCTTGGTCCACTGGTACGGGGTGTCCATCGCGTGCGCCCAGCCGACCGCGTAGTGGTTGTACGAGGTCGGAGTGCCGAGCTCGTCGATGTGGTCGATCATCCAATCCGGGGTCAGCAGGTCGGGCGCCTCGGCGATGAACATCTCGTTCGTGGTGCCGATCAGCGTGCCCTCGGCCGAGGCACCGTTGTCGCCGATGATGTAGTACACCAGCGTGTCGTCCAGCACGTCCAGGTCGCCGAGCGTGTCGATGACCCGGCCGACGTGGTGGTCGGCGTACTCCAGGAACGCGGCGTAGACCTCCATCTGGCGCGCTAGCACCGGCCGGAGCCGCTCCTCGGTTTCGTCCCAGCCCGGGATCTCTTCGGGCCGTGCGGTCAGCTCGCACTCGGGTGGGATGACGCCGAGCTGCTTCTGCCGGGCGAAGGTCTCCTCGCGGACCTGGTCCCAGCCCTGGTCGAACTTGCCCTTGTACTTCTCGATCCACTCCTGCGGCACGTGATGCGGGCAGTGGCAGGCGCCGGGCGCGAAGTACATGAAGAACGGCTTGTCGGGCGCCATCGACCGCTGCTGGTGCAGCCAGCGGATCGCCTTGTCCGCCAGGTCGGCCATGAAGTGGTAGCCCTCGTCCGGGGTTCCCCACGGTTCGACCGGGGTGGTGCCCTCGTAGATCGCCGGGTACCACTGGTTGGTCTCGCCGCCGATGAACCCGTAGAAGTACTCGAACCCGCCACCCGGGTGCGGCCAGTGGTCGAACGGACCCGTCGGGCCGGTCTCCCAGACCGGCACCTCGTGGCACTTGCCGAGCTGGGCGGTGCTGTAGCCGTTCAGCCTAAGGATCTCCGGCAGCGGCGCGCAGGTGTTCGGACGCAGCGAGCTGTAGCCGGGCGCGGACGTGGCCAGCTCGGTGATGCTGCCCATGCCGACCGTATGGTGGTTGCGGCCGGACAGCAGGGCGGCTCGGGTCGGCGAGCACAGCGCGGTGGTGTGGAAGCGGGTGTACTTCAGCCCGTCCGCTGCCAGCCGCTCGGCAGTAGGAGTCTGGCACGGTCCGCCGAACGCGCGCCGAACCCCACATCGTCGAGCAGGATCACCAGCACGTTGGGCGCGCCTGCCGGTGGGCGCACCGGTGTGATCGGAGGGTAGGACGTGTCCGGATCCGTGGCTGCATACGTCGTGAGGCCGATCGGCGTGCGGTCGGGGATCGGCAGGATCGAGCGCGGGACGTCGTCGTTACCCGACATGACGGCATTCCTCCTAGATCCGGGGAGCAACGCGCCCGGTGTCCGTATCAACGGGTGCGCGACGCCTCACCCGGAGCGGGTGAACCGCTGCTGGTACGCCGCCTGCGCGTCCGCCTCCATGTCGAAGATCCGTTCCCGGCCGATCGCGTCGGCCAGACCGGATCGTTCGATCATGTCGGCGGACCGCGCGTGCAGTCCCGTCAGCCACAGCTCCCGCCGGTCCCGGGTGAGCTGGTCGTGCAGCTCGCGGAGCGTGTCGGTGACCGCGACGCCGAGGCCGAAGCTGCCGGACAGGTCCAGCAGCACGACCAGCGGTGACGGCGTGGCCCGGGCGACCAGGGCGGCGATGCCGCCGCGGACCCGGTCGACGCTGCCGAAGTAGAGCTGACCGTCCGGCCGGACCGTGAGCAGACCGCGGTCCTGGTGCGAGGTCAACCGCGGTGAGCTGGTGGTGCCGATGTACAGCGCGAGCGAGAGCGTGACCGCGATGAGCAGCCCGGGCAGCAGGTCGAACACCAGCACGCCGACCAGCGCCGTCAGCGCGACGGCCAGTGCCGCCGGCTGCAGCCTGGCGTACCGGCGCAGCTCGCCGACCCGCAGGAAGCCGCGCACCGCAACGATCACGATGGCGCCGAGCACCGCCTCCGGAAGGTCGGTGAACAGCGGCGTCAGGAACGCTGCGGTGACCAGCACCAAGGCGGCGGCAATCAGCGAGGCCATCGCCGAGCGGCCGCCGGCGGCCTCGACCGCGGCGGTGCGGGAGGCGCTGCCAGAGACCGCGAATCCCTTGAACAGGCCGGCCGTCGCGTTGGCGGCTCCCATCGCGACCAGCTCCTGGTTAGCGTCCACGTCATAGCCGTGCTTGGCCGCGAACCGTGCCGAGATGCTGTAGCTCTCCGCGAACACGACCAGCGCGAGCCCGAACGCGCCGCCGAGCATCGCCAGCAGGTCGCTCCACGCCACGTCCGGGATCGCCGGGACCGGAACCGCGCTCGGGATCGTGCCGACGATCGCCACGCCGTGCTCGGACAGGTTCAGCAGCGCGGCCAGCGCGATGCCCGCGACCAGCACGATCAGCGCGGCCGGCAGCCGGCCGGCGAAGCGCTCCATGGCCAGCAGCGCGACCAGCGCGGCGGCGCCGACCGCCAGCGTGGTCAGGCTGGTTCGGTCGAGGTTGGCCAGCAGGTGGCCGAGCCGGCGGAAGAAGTTGCCGTCCCCGGACGAGATGCCCAGCAGCTTGCCGGCCTGCCGGACCATGATGACCAGGGCCATCCCGAACAGAAACCCGACGAGCACCGGCTCGGCCAGGAAGTTCGCCACGAAGCCGAGCCTGAGCAACCCGGCAACGACGAGAATGAGCCCGGCCATGATGGCCAGCGCGGCCGCGAACACCGGGGTCTGGGCCGGATCACCGGTCGCCCCGGCCACCGTCGAGGCGGACACGATCGCCGCTGCTGAGGTCGTACCGACCACGAGGTGCCGGGAGCTGCCGAACACCGCATAGGCCGCCAGCGCCACCGGTGCCGCATAGAACGCGTTCTGCGGCGGCACGCCGGCGATCTCCGCGTAGGCCACCGACTCGGGCACCACGATCGCCCACGCGGTGAACGCTCCGACGATGTCACCGGACAGCCAGCCGCGCCGGTACCGGGGCAGCCACCCGGTGATCGGCAACCAGGCGCTCACCGGCCTGCATCCCGGCCGCTGTCGCCGAACACCGTGACCCAGTCGTCCTTGATGCTGACCACCGTCCAGCCGTCGGTGTGCGCTCGGGTCAACGCGTGCTCGGCGCCCGCCGTGTAGTCGAACTCGCGGTCCGGGTCGTCATGGTTGACCAGCAGGCGCAGCGCGGGCCGGGCCGGCGCGCCGGCGAACTGCAGCATCGGGACATCTCCGTTGGAGTTACCGGCCGCGAGCAGCGGCCGCCGCCCGGTCCGGCTCCAGATCCGCACCGGCTTGGCCGGGCCGTCGTCGAAGACGTCGGGCTCGGCGCGGTAGGCCAGCGACCCACCGGGCTCGCCCTCCTGGTAGCGCAGTGCGTTGGAGCTTCCGACCACGCGTTCGGGCGGAATGCCGTACACCTGCTCGCTGAACGCCCGCATGAAGTCGCGGTTCCCGCCGGAGGCGATCAGGGTCGTGAAGCCGTGCGCCTCGAGGTGGCGCAGCAGCTCGACCATCGGCAGGTAGGCGCAGTCGGTGAACGCGCGGCCCAGGGTCGGGTGCGTTCCGTCGCGCACGAACGCGCCGGCGGCGTCTTCGTACTCCTCGACGGTCAGCCCGGCGAAGGCCCGCAGGATGCCGCCCATCAGTACCTTCACCCCGCTGTCGTCGCCGTGGTAGTGCCTGGTGACCACATCGCCGATCCAGCCGTAGTCCTGCTCGGCCGCGGCCTTCCAGGGTTGCCGGTCCCGAAGCGACGGATCGTGGTCGGCCATGGTGGCAAGGCGCTGCAGGATGAAGCCCAGCTCGATCGGCATCGGCTTTTCGCACCACAGGGTGCCGTCGTTGTCGAAGGTGGCGATCCGCTCGGCCGGCGGGATGAACGAGGCCGAGCCCTCGGTGGTCACCGCCTCGACGAAGCCGACGATCGCCCGGCGGGTCGCGGTGTCGTGCCAGGACGGTAGCGCTGCACCTGGTGTGCTCATCGGTCCTCCCTCGCCCGGCCGGCGGCCGGTGGGCTTGCGGCGCCGGCGTCCTCGACCGTGCGGAAGATGCGCGATTCGCCGAGCTGGGTGGTGAGGCCGCCGCGGTCGAGCATGGTCCGGACGCCGTGGTGCACGCCGGCCAGCCGTAGCTCGGCGCCGCGGTCGTGGAGATCCCGCTTGAGCGCGGTGAGCATGCTGATCCCGGAGACGTCGAGATCGGAGCTGGCGCCGAGATCGAGCACGACGACCCGGACCGGCACCGTCGCCTCGTCAACCAGGGCGCGGACCTCGTCTCGGGCTAGCTTGGCGTTCAGCGCCAGCAGCGGTGCGTCCAGGCGGTAGACGAGTACGCCGGGCTCGGCCCGCGCCGCCGACGCGGCTCCGACGGCGGCGTACCCGCCGCCGGGCAACCGGCCGAGGACCGAGCTGCGTGGCCGGGCCAGCCGGACGAGTACGAGCAGGACGGAGATGGCCACCGCGAGGATGAGCCCGGGCAGCACCCCAAGCAGCAGCACCCCAGCCATCGCGACCATCGCGAGCACGAAGCTGTCCCGACGCAGCCGGGCGATCCGGCGTAGCGCCGGGATGTTGATGAAGCCCAGCACCGCACTGATCACGATCGCACTGAGCGCGGCCTGCGGCAGATCCCGGAACAGCGGCAGCAGGGCCACCGCGGTGAGCACGGTGAGGCCGGACACGATCAACGAGACCAGCGGCGTGCGGGCCCCGGCCCGGTCGTTGGCGGCCGACTGGCTGGCCCCGCCGCCGGTGATGAACCCCTGGAACAGCCCGGCCAGCACGTTCGCCGTACCCACGGCGCGAAGCTCCTGGTCCGGCCGGATCTCGTAGCCGTGTTCCTCGGCCATCGACTCGGCCACCGTGGTGCTCTCCGCGTATCCGATGACCGCGACCGCCAATGCCCCAGGCAGCAGCAGCATGAGATCGGTCCATCCGACCAGCGGCAGCTTCGGGGTCGGCAGCGCCCCGTCGAGCTCGCCGATGACCGCAACCCCCTGGTCGGCAAGGTCCAGCACCGCGACGACCGCGATACCCGCCGCGATCAGGAGCAGCGGAGCCGGCGTCCAAGGAGCGAGCCGGCCCAGGCCTAGGACCAGGGCTAGCCCGCCGAGCCCGATGGCTGCGGTCCAGCCGTTGATCTCGCCGAGGTGACTAACCAGGTCGGCGATCTTGGGGAAGAACCCGTCGGCATCGACCGGGATGCCGAGCAGGCCGCCGAGCTGCCCGGCGATGATGAAAAAGCCCAGACCCACCATGAACCCGGTGGTCACCGCCTCCGCGATGAACCGGGACACGAATCCCATCTTGAGCAGCCCGAGCACGACGAGGACGGTGCCGACCAGCAACGCGAGCGCGGCGGACAGGGCGACGAAGTCGTCGCGGTCGCCCATCGCGAGCGGGGCCACCAGCGCCGCCGAGATGGCCGCGGTGGACGAGGTCGGGCTCACGATCAGCTGCCGCGAGGTGCCGAGTAGTGCGTAGGCAAGCAGCGCCGCGAAGGTGGCGAATAGCCCGGACTGCGGCGGCAGACCGGCGATGTTCGCATACGCGATCGCCTGCGGCACGACCAGTGCCCAGACCGTCAACGCCGCGATCAGGTCGCCGCGCAGCCACGATCGCCGGTAGCCGGTCAGCCAACCGGCCGCCGGTAGGGCACGGGCGTTCACCACCTGGCCGCCCTTCTAGGGGCCCCGAAGGCCCTTGCCGAGGAACAGCAGCGCGAAGATCAGGGTGGTGACGAAAGAGATGGTGACGCTGTGGTCGACCAGCCAGTGCCGCAGGTCGTGCAGCGAGACTCGGTCCCTGAGCCCGGGCAGCACGGCGATGAGGATCGGTGCCAGCACGCCGAGGCTGCCGATCACGGCAAAGACCGCGGCCACGATCGCGTCCTCGCCGCCGGCGAGGTTGTAGGACCCGAGCGCGGCGCCGGCCGCCAGCGTCATCGACAGGTTCACCGGGTTGAGGTCGAGCACGCCACCGAGCCAGCCGGCCTTCGGGGCCGAGATCCGGTCGGCGACCGCGAGCCAACCCGGTGGCTTGGTCCTGGCCGGGTCGCGGTGGTGCCGCAACACCCCGGGGAGCTGGTCGAGGGCGACCACCAGCAGCAGCACGCCGATGATGGCCAGCAGCACATGCACCCATTCCGGCTGGGTGCCAGGCTGCGCCGACTCACCGCCGATCAGCTGGGCGAGCACGAAGCAGAGCAGGAACGAGACGATCACGAAACCGGCCACGAATGCCAGCGCCTTACCGAGCCCGCCCTTGCTCACCAGCAGCACCGCCACCGCGATCACGGCGAACGGGGTCATGATCATTCCTGCGGTGAACGGCAGGATGTCGGCGATGGCCTTTCCCATCTGGTGATCGTCACAAGCGGCGCGGGTTGCGGTCGTCACCCCGGTCGGGTGAACCGCCGGTGGTACCGCCCGGCTCGGGTGATGGCCGGCGGTCGGTACCGCGGGACGATGCCGCCGATATGACACACGCGCTGCAGCGGGTGATGAAGCTCGCGCCCGGGCTTGGGCTGCTCGGGCGCGGTCGCCCGCTGCGCCGCGACCTGCTAGCCGCGCT
>JAKEEW010000792.1 GCA_022616375.1 Sporichthyaceae bacterium | reverse complement strand
GTGCTGTACCTCGGCGACTTGGTGCAGGTGACCTGCCGCGACCTCACCGGCGCCTTCGAGCGGCCGCTGGTGGTCCGCACCCCCGCGGTCACCGCCGGCGCCGCCGGCTTGCGCGTCGGCGACACGGCGGCGCTGTGGGCCCGCGCCGGCGACCTGCTCCTGGTCGAGGACGACGAGCTGGCTTGACCGTTACCGAGTTCAGGGAGCGAAGCGCGCCGCCGGCCTGCTCCTTCCGCTCAGGGTCCCGGTCCCGGCTCCTGCTCCAGCCATCGCAGCACGGCGCCGGTAGGACACCGGCGTCGCCGACAGGCCCAGCGGGCTCGCCACCTGGCGGGTCCCGGCCACCTCGACGACCGGGCCGAGGCTGAGGCGCTCGGCCAGGGCCACGCCTTCGGCGACGTCGTTGATCGGGCCGCAGGGCACGCCGACCGCGGACAGCTCCGCGAGCCACTCGTCGGCGGTGCGCCTGCCGAGCGGCTCGGCGAGCAGCCCAGCAAGCTCGTCGCGGTGCGCGACCCGGTCGGTGTTGCTGGCGAAGCGCGGGTCTCCCGGCAGCTCCGCCAGGTCCAGCGTGCGGCACAGCGTGGCGAACTGGCGGTCGTTGCCGGCGGCGATGACCAGCGGCCGGTCGGCTGTCGGGTACGGCTCGTAGGGACAGATGCTCGGGTGGCGGATCCCCATGGCACGAGCGACCTCGCCGGTCAGCACGTAGGCGCCGCTGAAGTTCACCATCCCCGACAGCATCGACGACAGCAGGTTCAGCTCGACATGCTGGCCCTCCCCGGTCCGGGTCCGGTGGTGCAGCGCGGCGAGGATGCCGATGGCCGCGTGCAGGCCGGTGAGGACGTCGGCGATGGCGACCCCGGACTTGGTCGGCGTGTCGGCGTCCGGGCCGGTCAGCCGGATCAGCCCGGAGACCGCCTGCACGATCAGGTCGTAGCCGAGCAGGTGCGCGCCGGTGCCGGTGCCGTAGCCGGTGATCGAGCAGTAGACGATCGCGGGGTTGCGGCGGCGTACCTGGTCGTAGCCGAGCCCGAGGCGCTCCATGCCGCCGGCCTTGAGGTTCTGGATCAGCACGTCGGCGCGCTCGGCCAGGCGCAGCGCCGTGGCGCGCTGGTCGGGCATGCGCAGGTCCAGCACGATGCTGCGCTTGTTGCGGTTGATCGACTGGAAATAGGTGCTGGTGCCGTCGCCTGTCCATGGCGGCCCCCACTGGCGGGTGTCGTCGCCTGCCGGGCTCTCCACCTTGATGACGGTGGCGCCGAGGTCGCCGAGCAGCATCGTGGCGTAGGGCCCGGCGAGGATCCGGGAGAAGTCGGCGACCACGATCTCGGCGAGCGGTCCAGCGACCTGACCAGCAGACATGGCGTAAGTGTACATAATCATGGATCCAAGAAGAGTTGCACAGCCACCGCTGAGCGTGGCAGTCTGCCCTCAGCGGGCACCACGATGGCGTGCGGACGCTTGTTCGCCGGTCCGCCGGGGGCGCGATGAGCGACAGCAGCATCGATGCTCGACCTGACCAGGCGGTACGGTGCTGGATTGCCCGCCTGAAGCCCCCCCACGCGGTCCCGGCCGCCACGGGAGCGCTGCGGCGGATCATCGAGTGGCCGCCCGACCAGCTCACCTGAACCAGGACCAGCCGCACCGGGCAGCGCCACACACCGCCTGGCCGGTCGTGTGGGTCGTGGTCGGCGCCGGGGTGGTGGTCGCGTTCCAGATCGGCAAGGCGACCATCGCGCTGCC
>JAKEEW010000791.1 GCA_022616375.1 Sporichthyaceae bacterium | reverse complement strand
CTCGGCGTCGACAACCTGGCCCTGGATGACTTGGACGAACATGCTTCAGCTCGCTTTCGGCGATGTGGATCATCTAGCGGCACGGCTGCGCCGTCTCGACGATAGCCCCCGCGATCGACCCGGTCGATAGCGCGAACGGCGGAGCCACCTATCCATACCCAGTCGGGCTCCGAATACAGGGGGATTCCACCGATGAGTTCGAACCGCGTCGGCAGTCCAATCAGTAGTAGCAACACGGAGACCGAGGACCCAGACCAGAGGTGCGAAATGTGTCTACACCAGCCATCGTGCCCGCCCGCTGACAGTCCCGACCACGCCGCCGCACGCACCGTCAGCGCCCACCCGGAACAGGGCTGGAGCCTGCTGTGCAACGGCGTGATCGTCTTCGACGACATGGGCGAGCTGCTGCCCGTCGCCGCCTGACCCGGCAAACCCGACCCCGCGATCGTGACGCACATGAGGGAGGTGCTCGAGATGCGCCAGACTCAGATTCGCAAGCCCACGAAACGGACCACCGTTCGCGTCCTTGACCTCCGCACGCCGTCAGGTCGCCTGCTGCCGTACTGATCTCCTGCTCGCCGGTCCTGCGGGTGGCCCCGCGCTGGAACCGAGCCAGGCATCCGGGTGTAGATCTGGCGTGATCGCCGCCCGGGTCGGTGCCCTCGTACTGTCCGTCGTCCTCGCCGGCTGTACCAGTCCCGGCGGTGCGCCCAACCTCCCGCACCGGCCAGCCCGCTGCCGACCCCGGCGATCGACTGGTCCGGCGAACGCGACAATCCGACCGGACCGATGCGCCCGCTGCGAGGAGCCCCGCTGACCGGGCCGACCGGCCTGTCGTTGCTGGTCGGCAATACCGTCTTCGATCTCGATGCCGGCACCAGCCACCCGGTCACCGGGCTGCCCGACCTGGCTGGCACCATCCGGGCGCAGCAGGTTGGCGCGACCGCCGTCATCAGCTTCGACTGCCCGGACTGCGGGCCGAACAGCCGGCTTTACGCGGTGTCTGGCGGCTCGGCCGGGGCCCTACCGCTTGGATCGGGGAACTGGGCCGCTCCCGGACACGGCGGCGTCTGGGTGAAGGTCTACCGCACGGCCAGCCGGTGCACGCTGGCCGAGATCGACCTCACCGGACGCACCGTTCGCGAGGCTCGCGGGATCGACTGCGCCGGCACGCCACGGGCCGAGACCGAGCTCGGACTGCTCGCCCGGATCCAGGACGGCGCTGGGTTCGAGGACGTCATCCTGGCGCCCGGCACGCTGCACCGGCAGCTGCGTGCAGACCGGATCCACGCGGTGGTGGGCAGCCGGGTGCTCAGCGGCGACGCCGGTGGCTTCATGCTGACCGACCACGAGACCGGACGGGCAGAATCCATCGCGCTACCCACCTCGGTCGGCTTCCCGTCCGACGGCCTGGTCAGCCCGGATCAGCGCTTCGTCGCGATCGCGTTCGAGCATCCGGCCTGGCCCGGGCCACGGCAGCGGATGGACCTGTGGCTGCTGGATCTGGACACCGCGCAGTGGACCCGGCTGCCGGCGATGCCCCTGCCGGTCGCCCTCAAAGCCACCGACATGACCTGGGCGCCGGACGGCCGGCTGGTGGCCGTCGGGGCGTTCGAGCAGGTGGGGCGGGCGGTGGTCACCTGGCGTCCGGGCGACGCTCAGCTCAGGTTCCGCCCCGTCGACCTGCCGTCAGCCGAGACATTCGGGGTAGTCCGGTCAGGCTGACGCCATCACGTGCCAACCCGGCCGATCCCTGACGCCGGCAATCCCGGCCCATCCGCGTGACAGTTCGCACCGAATACCAGTCGAGCGTCTTTGACCCGACTTTCTGGTGAGTTGCCCCATCGACTCGCGGATCGTCCACCGACGAAGGATCGGCGACATGCGACTGGACCTGCCCAACCAGCGAGCCCGCGGGCGGCACCGCCGCCAGCAAACCATCAAGCACCAGCAGCCACTGCTGTCGGTGATTGCGGTGACCGCGGCGGTCACGCTCGGCCTTTCGGTGCTCGGGTCGGCCAACTGGCCGGCGGACGGCGCTCCGCCGGTGGCCGGTGACGTCGTGCCGGCCGAAGACCCGAACGCACCGTCGAACGAGGAGATCCTCCGGCGCTTCCTCGACCCGGCGTTGCTCGCCGCGGTCCCGGTGGGTCCGGAACGGGTGGCCGAGCCGGTCCGGATGGTCCTGTCCAGCTCGCGCGTGATCACGACCCTGGGCCGGAGCGGCATCCCGGAGGTTGCGCTGCGCGCCTACCGGCAAGCGGCGTCCCGGCTGGGCAGCCGGGACGCTTCGTGTCAGCTGCCGTGGGCGTTGCTGGCCGCGATCGGCCGGGTCGAGTCCAACCACGGCCGGTTCGGCGGTGCCCAGCTGCGCGCGGACGGCTCCGGCACTCGGCCGATCCGCGGGATCCCGCTGGATGGGCGGCCGCACGTCGCGCTGATCAGGGACACCGAGAACGGTGCACTGGACGGCGACACCACCTACGACCGCGCGGTCGGGCCGATGCAGTTCATCCCTTCCACCTGGCGCTCGGTGATGGTGGACGGCAACGGCGACGGCCGTCGCGATCCGAACAACATGTTCGACGCGGCCGAGGGCGCCGGGGTCTACCTGTGCGCCGGCACCGGGAGCCTGCGCGACCCGGACAACGCAGCCAGGGCGGTCCGCCGCTACAACAACGCCGACCGCTATGTGCGGGTGGTGCTGAGCCTGGCCAGTCAATACGAATCCGGCCGGGTCGTGGTGGTGCCGACCGACCCGAACCTGCCGACCAGCCAGCCTGCGCCAACCAGCCAGCCTGCGCCGACCGGCCGCACCACCGCCCGTCCGCCCGCACCGCCGCAGCCCTCGACTGCCCCACCATCGGCACCCGGTCCGACCATGACGCCGGCGCCGACCATGTTCCCCACCGAGGCGCCAACCTGGTCTCCGACCATGACGCCGGCGCCCGACCAGTCCCCGCCGGCCGAACCGGCTCCGCCGGAGCCCAGCACCGAGCCCACCGACGAGCCGACCGGCCAGGAACCGGCCCCGACCGCCGGGCCGACCGGATCCGAGGAAACGCCGGGCTCGCCGGCTCCTACCGCCGAACCGCCGGACACCGCAACCGTCGGCTGGGCCCCGGCAATGCGCGAGGTCGTGCTCGACCTGCTGGACGACGCGACCGCGACGCCGTCGGCCGCGCCGACCGAGTGCCCGGACAGTGCCAGCCAGCCACCGTCCGCCGGCGCGCCGGCAGCCGTCCCGCCGACGCGATCGCTGGGATGCGCGCCGGCGGCGGTGCCAGCCGGGTAAACCCGGCACGCGAACCGGGTGGGAGCTGAGGGCGGCTCCCACCCGGTTCCGCGGCTGGCTCAGGAGACGGACTCTGATGCTGGATGGGTGGCCGGTAGTCAGCTACCGGTCGACCCGGTAGAAACCAGAGCGGGACGGAGGAACAGCTGCCGCCGGGTGGGCACAAGGTGGAGCCGGAGCCGCCCTGGGCGGCCTGGGATCCGTGGGAGGCGACGGCCCGATTGGGCGGCGTGGACGCACCGTGGTACGTGGCGTCCGGTTGGGCCCTTGACGTGTTCCACGGTGCGCCAACCCGGGAGCATGCCGACCTGGAGATCGCGGTGCCGGCCGGCCGGTTCGGCGCGGTCAAGGCCGCGCTGGCCGGCTACGAGTTCGGGGTTGTGGGCTCGGGCCACCGGTGGCCACTGGACAGTCCCGCGTTCGACGTCATGCACCAAACCTGGGTGCGCGAGCCGGACAACGGCCCGTACCGGATGGACGTCTTCCGCGAGCCACACGACGGCGATGTCTGGATCTATCGCCGCGAGCACAGCATCCGGATGCCGTACGAGCAGATCATTCTGACCTCTCCCGACGGGGTGCCCTACCTCACGCCGGAGATCGTGCTGCTGTTCAATGCCAAGCACGGCCGACCCAAGGACGAGGCCGACTTCGCCGGCGTGCTCCCGCTGCTTGACCCGGCACAGCGTGGCTGGCTGGCCGAGAAGCTGGCCCAGGTCCATCCCAGGCATCGGTGGCTCGAACAGCCGTAACCCGATCCGCACCCAAGTGGCGGGCCGACTGGCCCGAGCAGATGTAGCCGCTACCGTCGTCGGTGGTGCCCGTCCACCCTTCCACCGCGAGGTGAGTAGCAATGACCGCGAAGTCCGACGAGGCCGACGGCTGGAGACCCGACGATGATCCGTCGGGGCGACCTGTCGAATCCGGGGCGGTCCCGATCGTGGCATGGGTGACGGCGGTACACACGGTGCCGCCAGCATCGAAGGGAGCGCGAGATGCGCTACATGCTGCTGATCTACACCAACGAGGCCGACCGGCCGGAGTGGGGCTCCGCCGAGGGGGACGCTGAGGCCAAGGGCTACGACGAGTTCCATGGCGAGGTGACCGGGCTGGGGGTGTTCCAGAGCGGGGAGCCGCTGTTGCGGGTCTCCGAGGCCAAGAGCGTTCGGGTTCGGGACGGGCGGGCCCACGTTACCGACGGCCCGGCGGTCGAGACCGCCGAGCAGCTCGGCGGCTACTACCTGCTGAACTGCAAGGACCTCGACCAGGCGCTCGAGCTTGCGACCAAGATTCCGGGCGCTAGCTTCGGAACCATCGAGGTGCGGCCGGTCCTCGAGGTCTCCTGATCCGGCTAGCGCCTCCGGAGCGCCATGATCGCTCCAACCACGGCCACGACGCAGCCGGCGATCGACACGAGCAGGCCGAATCCGGGCGAGAACGTGATCGTCGTGGTCGCGCCGAAGCCGACCTCCTCCTCGACGCCGGCCGCGCCGGTCGCGGCGAACAGGAGGTAGCCGACCGCGCCCAAGGCACCTAACGCGATCAGCGCGACCGCGTAGCCGCGGGCTGCGGCCGGTTGCCACCACATCGCGCCGGCCATGCCCGCCAGCAGCAGGCCGAAGAGCAGGGACACGGTCAGCGCGCCGCTGCTGACCTCGTAGAACGGATTGCTCGGATCGGCGATGAACGGCATCCGGGAGCCGAGGAAGACCGCGACGCCGCCGCACAGCGCAACCAGGACGTGCCGATTCTCCGGCGTGAACAGGCTGCTGCGCTGCACCGGACCGGGAGCCGGGATCGAGCTCTGCTCGGGTGCGGGCATCGGGGTGCTAGCCGGCGCGCCGTACGCCGAGATGCCGGGCTGCTCGGTCGGAGCATCGTCGACCCAGAACTGCCAACCCGGTGGCGCCGCCGGCCAGGACGGATCGGGTTGCCAACCGGTCGGAGGAACCCAGCCGGCTGGCGGCGTGGGCCAGCCAGGTGGTGGGTTGAAGCGGCTGCCCATGGGTGATCAGTTTAGGACCGTGACGACCGCTTTGCTCCCCCTGCGGCTTCCCGCCATCCGAGCCCGCGGTCGAACCCGACTCGAGCCACTGGCGTGGCACCAGTAGGAGGTGACCACCCACCATGGGAACCACAGGAAGAAGCACCCGCCGCCTTGGCGGTCTTGCTCTGGCCACACTTGCTCTCGCCATACCCGCTCTGACCGGCTGCGGTAGTGACGGACCGGACGCCGGCGGAGGCACTGAGAATCCGACTGCGACCGTGTCCACCCGGCAGGTCGATCAGGGCACCGTGCTGGTCGACGCAAACGGTCGCACGCTCTATTTCACCGACCAGGACTCCGAGTCCACCATCGCGTGCCTGGACGAGTGCGCGCGGATCTGGGCAGCACTGACCGTGCCGGCCGGGACTACCCCGGTTGCCGCTCCCGGCCTGCCTGGCACGCTCGGCGCGATGGCCCGCCCGGACGGGGCGACCCAGGTCACGTACGACGGCAAGCCGCTCTACACGTTCACCCTCGATCAGGCCGGCGCAGTCGGCGGCGACGGGCTGTCCGACAACTTCGGCCCGACCACGTTCACCTGGCACGCGATCTTTACGTCAGGCGGCGGTGGCGGTGGCGACGACATGCCGACGACCCCGCCGGACTACGACTACTAACCTGGCGGTTGTGCTCCGGCCCGCAGCTGAATCCGATGCCAGTGACGTAACGGCGCTGGTCAACGCCGCCTATGGGCACTACGTCGAGCGGATCGGGCAGTTGCCAGGGCCGATGACCGAGGACTACCTGGAGGTGATCCGCAGCCGGCGAGTGACCGTCGTCGACGACGGCGACGGGATCGTCGGGGTGATCGTACTGCGGATCACCAAGGAAGGGTTCCTGGTCGACAACGTCGCGGTTCACCCGACGCAGCACGGCCGCGGCATCGGGCGAGCGCTGCTGGAGTTCGCCGAGGCCGAAGCCGCAAGCGCCGGCTTCGAGTCGATCTACCTGTTCACCCACGAGACGATGACCGAGAACCTCGCGCTCTACCAGCGGATCGGATACGTCGAGTACGACCGCAGGCCGGTGCACGGCTTCTCCCGGGTCTACCTACGCAAGAGTCTGACTCCGGACCCGTCGTAGAGCAATGATCAGAACCTGTGGATGACCCTCGGCGAGGTGACGCGATCGGGCGCACCTTCCCGAGGATGATCTGAAAGTCCAGTCGTTCTGATCAGGACCGGCGTTGGCGCGCTGGTTCGGGAAGGTACGCCCATGCTCAAGGTAGTCGATGGGGTGACCGAGTCCACCGCGACAGGCTCGCGGTCGGGGTCGTCGTTGTTGGATGAGATCGTCCGCGACGGTGCCGGCAGATGCTGGCGGTCGCTTTACAGGCCGAGGTTGCCGCATACCTCGAGGCGCACCTGGGCGAGGTCGACGCGGACGGGCACCGGCTGGTGGTGCGTAACGGCTATCACGCCGAGCGGGAGGTGATGACCGCGGCCGGGGCGGTGCCGGTGCGGGCGCCGCGGGTCAACGACAGGCGTGTGGACGAGATGACCGGTGAGCGCCGGCGGTTCTCCTCTGCGATCCTGCCGGCCTGGGCGCGCAAGTCGCCGCGGCTGGCCGAGGTGCTGCCGCTGCTGTACTTGCACGGGCTGTCCACCGGTGATTTCACCGCGGCGTTGGAGCAGTTCCTCGGCTCTGGGGCGGGCCTGTCGGCATCGACGGTGGGCCGACTGACCGTGCAGTGGCAGGACGAGGCCAAGGCGTTCAACGCCCGTTCGCTGGCCGCCGTGGACTACGTGTATGTACTTGCACCGCTCCCCCAACGGAACACGTCAGAGCATCCGTTACCGGAACATAACCAGGTCTGCACTTTCTGTCACTATGCGGACACGAGCGGCTCGTGTTGCGCTAGCGGCCGACCTCGGACGCTTTCCGGTTGAACCGCACGACCTCGGCGACGATCCGCTCCAGCTCCGGCGACTTAGCGTGCACGTCGGCCAGGTTCGCGAAGTACGCCATCCGGCGGTCCGGATAGTTGCCTTCGAGCAGTTCGCTAGAGACCTCGGCGATTCGCGGGTTGTGGAAGATCAGGTGAACCCGGTCGGTGGAGCGCAGGTTGAACGTGGCGATGTAGGCCCCCGCGCAGCTGAACGACGGCGCGTTCCATTTGATCTGCTGAGTGATCTCCGGATCGACACCGCGGATGACCTCGCGCAGCGCTGCCACCTCGGCCCTGAGCGGATGGTCGAGCTCGGCCATGAACCGGTCGACGGCACTGGTCCGGTCTCGATGAAGATCAGCCACGGTCGTCGACTGTAACAGCCGGGCCCCGGTCGACCGCGGTAGCCGGCTCGCTGGTGCTCTACAAACTCGCCGGTCTGTCCTGACCCGCGGCTGTGTCTGCCTCGACGCGGTCTGCCGGTTCGGTGAAGACCAGGTAGTAGCCGTTCGGATCGCGCAACGTGAGCTCGCGCGCGCCCCACTCGCGGGTTTCGATTCCCCACTCGGCCTCGACCCGATCGCGCACCTCGGCAAAGACGGCTTCGACGCTGGCCGGGTGGACATAGAAGCACCCGGTCAGCTGTGGCGGCCCGGGCCACGGCGTCTCGCCGTCGAGGAACTGCACGACAAGCTGGTCACGGGCCAGCTCGCACCAGGTCGGCGTCCCGGTCGCCGGAGTGTGTCCGCGTAGCTCGAACCCGACCGCGCGGTACCACTCGATGGTCGCGGCCATGTCGGTCGTCTTCAGGATCGCGCAGACCTGCGCCTGATCGCCCATGGAAACACGGTATCCACTCGCGAGTTCGGCTACGCCCGGCTCGAAGCTAGTCGGCTCTCGTCTGCTCTAATCGGCTCTAGCCGGCCCGCCGCTGGCGCCGGTGGTAGCGGGCCATCTTGTCCCGGCTGCCGCAGGTCGCCATGCTGCACCAGCGGCGGGTGCCGTTCCGGCTGGTGTCCAGGAACAGCCAGCCACAGCTGGGGCACTCGCCGATCCGCTCGAGCGGTCCGGACATCAGCAGCTCACCTGCCGAATGCGCAACCGGCCACAGCGGCGCGTCGAGTTGGTGGGGTTCTACCGGCCAGGTCAGGCCGTAGCCGCCGCCATGGGTCGCTTTGGTCCGGCTTCCGGCTGCCGATGCGCCGGCGATCCGGGCGTTGCGCGTAGCACCGGCGTAGGCGTCGCTGAGCCGCTCGACCGCGGCGCTGCCGGGCTGGCGCCCGGCCGCGATCGCCGAGAACACGGTGAAGACCGTGTCGCGCAGGCGGTGGGTCTCGGCCAGCACGGCGGCGGCCTGTGGGCTGTCGGCCAGTGGTCGCAGCCGGCGCACCGCAGCGGCGGGAAGCGAGCCGGCGTACTCCGACCAGTTCAGCAGCTCGGGGTAGCTGGCGAGGTAGTCACGGGCCGGCGCCGGGCGGTAGTTCAGCGTGTTCGCGAAGTCGAGCGACAGCGCGTTCCCGGCCAGCTCGAGCCGGGCTAGCGGGTGGGCCTGTGCGATCACTCCAACCTCCGTTCTGTTACCAGGGTACTGCTGTTGACCAGTAACCCGAGCGCCGCCTAGCCTTACCGTCTATGGCTGTTTCAGAGGTAACGGAGCGCAGCCAGCAGCGGGCGTCGCTCGGCCGGGACTTCGCTGGGCTGTGGACCGCGACTGCGCTGGCGAACCTCGGAGACGGTCTCTACCTGCTGGTGCTCCCGCTGATCGCGCTGGAGGTGACCGGCTCGGCCGGGCTGGTTGCCGGCGTGACAGTCATGCTGACCCTGGCTTGGCCGCTGTTCGGGCTGCAGGCCGGCATGCTCGTAGACCGGGCCGATCGGCGCCGGCTGATCATCGCGGTCAACCTGGTCCGGGCGCTCACGCTGACCGGCCTGACCGCGACGCTGCTCACCGGCACCGCGTCAGTTAGATGGGTCTACGCCGCCGCGCTCGTGCTCGGGATCGGCGAGACCCTGGTCGACACCTCGCTTGCCGCCCTGGTCCCGCACGCGGTGCGGCACCGCGCGCTGCTCGGTCGCGCCAACGCGCGGATCGAGGTGGCCCAGACCGTGACCAACCAGTTCATCGGTCCGCCGCTCGCCGGCCTGCTGGCCGCGACGGCCGGACTGGCCTGGGTCACCGGGACCAGCGCGGCCCTGTTCGCGGCCACACTCGGTTGCCTGGCGATGATGAGCGGGAGCTACCGGGCTGTCCCGCCGCCGGCTGCCACTCCGCAGCCAACTGCTGCTACCCCGCCGAGCGAGCGGTCGCGGCTGCGCACCGAGCTGTTGGCCGGCGCCGCGTTCACCTGGCGGCACGCACTGCTGCGCAGCCTCACGCTGACCACGGCGGCCATGAACGTGTTCTGGGCAGCATGGGTCTCGGTGCTGGTGGTGTACGCGGTCGCGCCGGGACCGGTCGGATTGTCCCCGGCCGGATACGGCGTCCTGGTGATCACGATGGCGATCGGTGGGATCGCCGGCGCGACCATGGTCGAGCCGCTGCGCCGCCGGCTCGGCGCCCACCGGCTTCTCGCGCTCGACGTGGTCGGCACGATCGTGCTGGTCGGGACGCCGGCGCTGACCACGAACCCGTATGCGATCGGCGCCGCGATGCTGGTCGGCGGAGCCGGATCGGCGATCTGGCGGGCCATCGTGGCCTCGGTCCGGCAGTCCGTCGTGCCCGCCGACCTGCTCGGCCGGGTCTACAGCGCCAACCGCATGATCAGCTGGGGCGTGCTTCCGCTCGGCGCCGCCTTGGGCGGAGTGCTCGCCGAGGTGGCCGGAGTGCGGACCGTCTTCGTCGTGGGCGGGCTGGCCAGTCTCGCGTTATTCCTGCTCTATGCGATCACCGTCCGACCGGGCGAGCTGGCCGAGGCCCTCGACGGCCGGCCCTGACCGGCGAACCCCGCTCACCCTCGGGGAACCCGCCAGACCGGCGACGCCTCGCCCGACATCACTGAACTGCCCGAACCGGGCCGGTATCGTGCTGCGCCGTGACCCAGCCCGAGCCAACCCGTGCGACCCCGGCTGCCCGGGAGCGCGTCGTCGATACCGTCGTCGCCGCGTTCGAGGCCGATCCGGCGTTCCGGTTCTTCTTCCCGGACGACTTGACCTACTGGCAGCAGGCTTCGGCCTTCACCGGATACGTGTTCGACCAGCGGATCCGGCACGGGAGCATCTGGCTGGTCGAGGGCGGCGCGGCCGTCGCACTGTGGGATCTGCCGAGCACCGAGATCGCGGCCGGCAGCGACGCCGCCGGGGTCGCCGGGGCTGTCGGGGTCCCCGGAGCTGTCGCCGACCAGCCACCGCAGCCGGGCCCCAACCTGCCGCCCGGCCCGCTCGAGCGGCTGCAGGCCTACCACGACGCCGTGCACCAGCTGCTGCCCACCGATCCGCACTGGTACCTGGGCATCTTCGCCAGCCACCCGGAGCACAAGGGCAAGCGATGGGGCCGGATCGCGATGGACGCCGGTCTGCGCGAGGCCGCGGCCACCGGGCTGCCGGCCTACTTGGAGACCACGAACCCGGGCAACGTCGCGCTCTACCGCAAGGCCGGCTGGGAGATCGTCGACATCCTGGCCGTGCAGAGCCTGACCGTCTGGGTCATGGCCGCCGAACCGACCACGACAGATACCTGAGCCACGCCGGGCGGGCCCGGTTACTCCGCAGCGGAGTCACGTAGGCCGTCCCAGGTCCATTGCGGCACCGGCAGGCCAGCGGGCACCTGGCTGCCGTGCGGTGAGTAGGCCAGCACCTCCTGCACGGCCCACTCCATGTAGGCGCGCAAGGCGGTTCGCAAGTGCGGGTCGGCGGGCAGGCCGGCGTCGTCCGCGGCCTGCACGAAGCAGCTGACGAACCGCTCCCCAAGGTCGTCTTCCATGCCTTGGTCGGCGTGGATGCCGAGCATCGCCGAGTGACCACCGCAGGTCTGCGAGTACACCGGCGGACCGCCGAACACCTCTGCCCAGTAGCTCGCCAGCCGTTGCACGTGCTGCGGATGACCGGGATGCGAGAACGGGTGGTTCAGTACCGGGTCGTCGAGACAGCGCTGATGATGCGCCGCCGCAAGGGCAAGGAAGGCAGGCTCCCCACCGGCGAACTCGAAGATCGACGGACGGGTCTCGGTCACTCGGCCACTGTGTCACGCGATGGCCGACTCGGCGACAATGACGGAATCGGGCGGGATGGGGCATCGCACGGATCGGGGAGGCGCGCCGTGAAGTACTACCTCTACGTATCCGACCGCAAGGTCGACATGCTGTTCGACCAGATCCCGCGGCGGTTACGGCGCCGGCTCGCCGCCGAGGCCAAGGTGGATCTCAAGGTCGCGAGTGTGACACTCACGTCCGCGCACGACGACCACACCCGATACTCCAAGCTCGCATGTCTGGCTCACCGGTGAACGTCGAGCTCCTGGCCAAGCGAGTGACGTCGCATCAGGTGGACATGGCCGCACTCAAGCCGTCGGCCAAGACCCTGTTCCAGCAGCTCGTTGGCGCCTCCGACCCGGACCGCAAGCGCGTCCTCGCGGTGCTGGGCACGCCGCTCTACGTCGCCCAGGCCGACTGAGCGCGATCAAGATCAGCCGGGCCGCTCCCTGATCTCCCGACCGGGCTCGCGGCCGGAGTTGGGCGCTACGCCATCCGGGTGGATCTACTCAAGTTCGTACACGTGCCAGCTGGCCCAGTCGAGCCGCCCAGAAGGGCTAGCCGGGCCGGTCAGCCCGCCGGCGGCCAGTTCCGCGGTACCCACCTGACCTGCGGTCGAACGGCGGAACGGGCCGCACACGCCAGCCGGTGGCCAGCGGCCCCGATGATCTACCTCTTCCGATCTTGGGCCCGCTATCACCCGATCGGACAAAAGCGATCAAATGCGCGAAACTAGGGGGCTTGCGCACCGACCGCAAGGGGGTGTTTGCCAGGCCAGCGAGGAGGCGAAGTGGGCATAGATGAGGTGCTCAGGCGGGCACCGGTCTTTGCTGATCTTGACGATGATGGGCTAGCGATGCTCCGCGCCAACGCCCGGGAGATCCGTGTGCGGCGCGGCGAAGTCCTCTATCGCGAGGGTCAGTCCGAAAAGCAGCTCTATGTAGTGATCTACGGCAAGCTGAAAGTGACCAAGTGCTCCGAAGACAGGCGCGAGCTGCTTGTCGCGCTGTTCGGGCCCGGAGACACATTCGGCGAGATGAGCCTGTTCGATCCCGGCCCGCGGATCGTCACCGTCACCGCAGTGACCGAGACCGGACTGCTCGTGCTCGACCACGACCTGGTGCGATCGGTCCTGGTCGGCCGGCCGAAGGTGGCCGGGGCGCTGTACCAGCAGGTGGCCCGCCGGCTGCGCGACGGTGCCGGGTCGATGGCCGACCTGGTCTTCCTCGACGTGCCGGGTCGGGTCGCCAAGACCCTGCTGCTGCTCGCTACCCGGTTCGGCACCGAGCTGCCGGGTGACCGGACCCATGTCGCGCACGACTTGACCCAGGAAGAGCTCGCCCAACTCGTCGGCGCGTCTCGGGAGACCGCCAACAAGGCACTCGCGGACTTCGTCAGCCGTGGCTGGATCCGGCTGAGCGGCCGGGCCATGATCGTGCTCAACGCGGATCGGCTCCGCGCCCGGGCCGGCGGTCGAGCCTCCGCCCGATTAGCCCCGCAGCGCTCGGCCGTCACCGGCACCGCGACCGCGGTCGCGGGTTAGGACTGCGACTGGCCGATGTTGACCATCCAGGAGATGCCGAATCGGTCCACACACATTCCGAACTCGTCGCCCCACATCTGCTTCTCGAACGGAACCAGCACGGTCCCGCCGTCGGACAGCTTGTCCCAGTAGCCGCGCAGATCCTCGGCGTCGTCACCGCTCAAGCTGACCGCGATGTTCTGGCCGGGCTGGTGCTCGGTCCCTGGCGGATTGTCCGCACCCATGAGCGTGAAGCCGTTGTCGGTCTCGAGCATGCCATGCATGATCTTGTCGGCGGCCGGCCCGCTGTCCGCGCCGAACTCGCCAAACGTGTTGAGGGTCAGCGTCCCGCCGAAGACATTCTGGTAGTACTCCATGGCTTCGCGGGCGTTGCCGTCATAGCTGATGTAGGGGTTGAGGCGAGAGGACACGGGACACTCCTTGGTCGTCACGTACGGGGTCCGACCAAGCAGCCTAGCCCCGCATGGTGCCAATGCGACCCGTCTTGCCGAGCCAACGGAGTGGTACCGCCTGCAGTGCTCAGGCGCGAATCAGGCACATTTCGGCGGCTATGTGGGCTCCTGCGGGAAGTGTCCGGGAGCCGGCCTCCTCCCGCCATGCGCATCGGCCGGCGCAGCGGGTTGCCGCGCCGGCCGATGCCGATCCGATCTGCGTCGTTACCTGGTCAGCAACCGGGCAACTTGAAGCTGGCGATCCGGGTCTGCCAGCCGTTG
>JAKEEW010000129.1 GCA_022616375.1 Sporichthyaceae bacterium | reverse complement strand
AGACTTCGCACAAGCGGACCCTGCCGTCCTTCGGGGCGCAGGTCTGCGTCGATGCCGAGTGGCGGCTCCGGCGACGGGGCCGATAGTAGCCGGCGTAGTTCCTCGGCGATCTGGTGCGCGCTGCCGCTGGCCGCGTCTTCGGCCACCCCGGGCAGCGGTTCGTAGACAAACAAAACGTCCGCATCCGAGGCATAGCTCATCTCGGCTCCGCCGAGGCGGCCCATGCCGATGATGGCGAATGGCATCTCGTCGGCCTTGACCCGCGAGGTCGCGGCACGCAGCGCGGCGCCGAGGGTGGCGTCGGTGACGTCGGAAAGGGCCTGACCGACCGCGACCACATTGGACGCGCCGCCAGGCGCGGGCGTGTCCCCGGCAGGTGCCTCCGCCGGTACCACTCCGAGCAGGTCGGCGCAGGCGATCCGGAACAGCTCCCGCCGCCGCAGTGCGCGGACCGCCTGCACCGCGGCACCGGCGCCGCCACGCCACCCGCGAGTTCCGATGAAGCCGTGCCGGTCCACCGCGGCGGCGAAACCATCCACAAGGGAGGTAGGGGTACGGGGAACCAGCTCGGTGTCGTCGGCAAGCAGCCGCAGTGCCTCGGGATCGCGCACCAGCAGGTCGGTGACGTACCGGGACAGGCCGAGCAGCCGTGCCATCCGAAGTGCCACGGTGCCCTCGTCACGAAGCAGCCGGAGGAACCACGGCGTTGCGCCGAGGGCATCGGAGACCTGGCGGTAACCGAGCAGGCCGCGGTCCGGCTCCGGCGCGTCCGCCAGCTCATTGAGCAGCACTGGCAGCAGCGTGTGCTGGATCGCCGCGTAGCGCGACACGCCACCGGTCAAGGCTTCCAGATGCCGAAGTGCCCCGGCCGGGTCGGTGAAACCCAAGACCTCCAGCCGACTGCGGGCGGCCTCTGGAGTCAGCCGAAGCGCCTCGCTCGGCACTCGGGCCACCGCCTCGACCAGCGGTCGGTAGACGAGCTTGGTGTGCAGCCGCCGGACCTCCTGGGCGTGAGTGACCCAGTCGGCCCGGAACGACTCGACCGCATCACCTCGCCCGTCGGCCCGGAAGCCGAGCGCCTGGGCCAACCACTTGAGCGCGGACAGGCCCTCTGGCGTCTTACCGTCCGGCACCAGGTGGGTACGGCGTAACCGTT
>JAKEEW010000128.1 GCA_022616375.1 Sporichthyaceae bacterium | reverse complement strand
GCCGGGGATACCCGTCGGGTGCCGGGGATACCCGTCGGGTGCCGGGGATACCCGTCGGGTGCCGGGGATACCCGTCGGAGCGCGGCGCCTACCCCCCGCGGCTATGCGAGCCGGGCCAGGTCGGCCGCACCGACCATGCCGGCCTCGGGCCCGAGCTCGGCCTGTCTGATCTCCGCCTCCGGCCGGTAGCCGCGACCGGTCAAGGCCCGGTGGTAGGCCTCCCTGGTCGGCCGCAGCAGCAGCTCGCCGGCATCGGAGACCCCGCCACCGATGACGAAGCAGCCGGGGTCGAGGGCCGCGGTGAGGTTGGCCAGGCCGCTGCCGACCCAATGGCCGAGGTCCTCGAACAGCTCGATCGCGGCCGGATCCCCGTCCTTGGCGGCCCGGGTGATCAGCGGTCCGGTAATCCCCGCGATGGACCCACCGGCCAGCTGGAGCAGGCCGACCGCCAGCGGTGAGCCGGAGCTGGCCAGCTCGCGGGCCTCCCTGACCAGCGCGGTACCCGACGCGTACTGCTCCCAGCAGCCCTTGTTACCGCAGCCGCAGCGCAGCCCGGCCGGCACGACCTGCATGTGCCCGAACTCCCCGGCGATGCCGAACTGCCCGCGGTACAGCTTCTCGCCGATGACAATCCCGCCGCCGACGCCGGTCCCGAGCGTCACGCACACCACGTGGCTGTGCCCGCGGCCGGCGCCGAAGCGGACCTCACCCCAGGCCGCGGCGTTCGCGTCGTTCTCGACCACGACCGGCAGGCCCACCCGCTTCTCGATATCGGCCTTGATCGGCTCGTTCCGCCAGGCCAGGTTGGGGGCGAACAGTACGGTCGAGCGAGCCGCGTCGATGTAGCCGGCCGCGCCGATGCCGACCGCGCTCACCGAGTCGTACTGGCCGGCCAGATCGGTGACCAGCTCGGCAATCACGTCCTCGGTTGCCTGCGGGTCACTGGCCGGGGTCTCCTGCTTGGCCGCAGCCAGGATGCGCCCATCCGGGTCGACGACGCCGGCAGCCACCTTGGTACCACCGATGTCGACACCGATCGTCAGCTCCATGATCACCTCGGCAGAGTCCGCGGTCGGTTGGCGGGTCGGCTGCGACGCTACGCCACGTCGATGTGCTCGACTCCGGGGTGCTCGGGCGCGCTCGACCGGTCCGGCGTCCCCGGCGTCCCCGGCACCCCGTCCAGGAACGACCTGGCCGCGGCCACCAGCGAGGCGGCCGCCATGGTCAGCTGCTCGACCACCTCGGGTCTGGACTCGCGCAGCGCCGCGATCGCCTGGCACACCGGACAGAGCCGGCACTCCGCCTGGTCGGTCGCCAGATGCGCCGAGGTCCAGTCCTTGACGGTGGCCAGAAGCTGGCCCAGCTCGTCCGCGGCACTGCTCATCTACTGCTCCTTGACCGGTGCGAAGCGCACGGTGAGCCGACCGTCGGTCAGCTCCGCGGCTTCGACCGTGGTACGGGCCATCGCTGCCGGTAGGGCGAGCACCCGGCGGTACCCGGCCACGGTGAGCACCAGCTCGTCCCCCTTCCGGGCCAGGTCGAGCTCCCGCCGGTCGGCGAACGGGAGCGCGAGTGAGAGTACATAGGCCGAGCCGTCCCGGGATACCCGCATCGGATCCTCGGTCAGCACCGAGACGAACGGGTCCGCCGGTCGGCGGGTGCCGGCACCGTACGCGGCGGCGCCGAACGCGGCCAGGTCGGCCACCCCGACCGGCTCGGCCGGCTGGTACGGCGAGCGGTAGACCGGGAGCGGCGCGAACGAGTCGTCGATCTCGCTGAGCTGGGCCGCCTGCGCAGCGTTCCAGCTCTGCCGCCACGGATCGGCCCCGTCCACCGGGAAGACCCGGTTCGCGATGACCGCGTCCACCCGGTAGCCGTACAGGCACAGCGAGGTGTAGGTGCGCCGCGCCTCGGCTACCACGACGGACTCCGGCGTGAGCACCAGCCGGATCGACGCGTCGGCGTCGGTGAGCACCGAGCGCACCTCGCCGAGCTCGGCGTGCAGCCGCTCGAACGCGTCGAACACCTCGTCGTGCGGCATCGGCACACCGGCCAGCTTGCCCAGCACCGGGCGCAGAGTCCGGATCACCCGGCGCTCGACCGGGAAGATCCGGTTCATGTACCAGGCCAGCGCCTCCGGCAGCGCGAGCAGTCGCAGCGTCTCCGCGGTCGGCGCGCAGTCCAGCACCACCAGATCCCAGCGCCCGCTGCGGAACTGGTCGCGCACCTCGAGCAGGGCCAGCACCTCTTCGGCACCGGGGAGCACGGTCAGCTCCTCGGCCTCGATCGGGTCCACTCCGGCCGAGTCGAGCACGCTGAGCAGGTAGCGCTGGATCTCCTCCCAGGACCGCTCGAACCGGCGCTGGGCGTCCACGTGCTGGACGAACAGCCCGTCGTCGACCTCGGTCGGCTCCGACCCGACGGTGGCCGCGAAGGTGTCCCCCAGCGAGTGCGCGGCGTCGGTCGACAGCACCAGCGTCTTGCGCCCCTGCTGCGCCGCCAGGGTGGCGGTGGCCGCGGCGGTAGTCGTCTTACCGACGCCGCCCTTTCCGGTGAACAGCAGCACCCGCACCGGTCAACCGCCCTGGCTGCGCTGGCTGGCAACCCGGCGGGCCAGCTCCTTGAGCGCGGTGTCGACGATGACCTTCTCCGCCTTGCGCTTGATCATGCCGAGCATTGGAATCTTGGTGTCCACGGTGAGCCGGTAGGTGACGTCGGTGCGCGGCGGCGAACCGCCAGACACTGGGACAAGTGTGTATGAACCGTCCAATGCGCGCATCAGCGTGCCCTCGTCGACCAGCGTCCAGCGCACCTCGCGGTCGTCGTCCCAGCTGTACCCGAGCGTGTATTCGTCCTTGATGACGCCCGCGTCCAGGACGAACCGCACCTGCTCGGCCCGGCCGGACTCGCCGGTCTGCACGACCTTGGCCTCCTTGACCTGACCGGTCCAGTCCGGGTACGCCGGGAAGTCGGCAATCACCGCCATGATCTCGGCGGGACTCGCGTCGATGGTGATGCTGGACATCGTCTGATCGGCCATGGGGCGAGGCTACCCGGCTGGACCCCAGTCCAGGACGTATGGACGGCCGGTCGCGGCGAAGTGACCGACGTTGACGCATTCGGTCCGGCCGATCCGCAGCCGCGCCGCGAGTGGCTGGTGCACGTGGCCGAACAGGGCGTACCTGGGCTGGTGGGCGTGGATCGCCTCAAGCAGCGCCTCGCTGCCCCGCTCGAACCGGCGGGCCACGGTGTCGTAAGTCAGCTCGGGGACGGCCGGTGGGATGTGCGCGGCCAGCACGTCGACCGCACCCAGCGCGGCCACCTTCGCGGCGTAAGTGGTCTCGTCCACGATGGCCAGGCCCTGGTGCGCGGTGGGCAGCCCACCACCGACGAACCCGACCCGCCAGCCGCCCAGCTCCACCGCCTCGCCGTCCAGGAAGTGCAGCCCTTCGCGCTGGTAGTCCGGGTAGAGCTGGGGCAGGTCCACGTTGCCGTAGGTGAGGTAGGTCGGGGTCGGCAACGCCGCGAACACCCGCTCGTACTGGGCTCGGACCAGCCGTTCCACGGTGGCCCGGGGATTGCCGTCCAGTCCGGCCAGCAGCTCGTGCAGGTAGGTCCTGGCCTGCTCGAACCGGCGCCGCTCGCGCAGATCGATCCAGTGCGTGACCGCGGCCACCCCGAACAGGTCGGCGAACACGCCGCGGGACGGATCGGCGTAGTCCACGAACAGCGCGAGGTCGCCGAGGCAGAGCAGCGCATCCGCGCCGTCACCGGCGTTCGGCAACGCCGCACTGTTCCCGTGCACATCGCTGATCACGTGCACCCGCATGCCCACTATCTTCCGATCATCGTCGGCACCCCGTCCATGATCGCCGTTTTCATGATCTCTCTAAGGCCTGACCTGCGGAAACACGGCAAAGGAATCATGAAAACGGCGATCATGGACGTGGTGGAGTAGGAGGGGAAGACGAAGGGGCCGCGGCGGATTCGAGGGCGTCCTTGAGCGCGAACGCGTGCGCCTTCCAACGCAGGGTGTAGTCCCGACGGAGCCGGGCGAGCCGGCGCGGGCTCAGCGGGCGACCCGGATCGGTCCGCAGGAAGTAGTGCACGACCGTGCCGCGGCCGCGGAAGTCCTCCAGCCATACCTCGGCGGTCCCGGTCAGCGCCCCGGCCACCACCCACCGCACGCCCTCGTCTCCACGATCCTCCGACACGGTGAGGGTCAGCTCCGGCCAAACGATCCTCCACCAGGACGAACCGGCCACGGCGCACGCCGCCCGGGACCGCTCGACGCCGATGTAGCTCTCGTCCATCAGATCGATCAGTGCCATCGTGGCAGCGAGCTTAGGCCCGGCGCGGATACGGTCGAAGGGTCAGCGCACCAACCGCAGTGGAGAACCGGTGGCCACCATCCGCGAGTTCCGCCTCCCCGCTCTGGTCGACGTCGACCCGGAGCAGAATCTCACTAACCTGATCTTCGACAACGCGGCCAACCGGCCGCACGCGGTCGCGTTTGCCCGCAAGGTCGGCGACGCCTGGCTGGACGTGACCACCCAGCAGTTCCTCGGCGAGGTGGTCGCGGTGGCCAAGGGTCTGGTCGCGGCCGGGGTCGAGGCCGGTGACCGGGTCGCGCTGATGTCGCGCACCCGCTACGAGTGGACGGTCAGCGACTTCGCGATCTGGTGCGCCGGTGCGGTGACGGTGCCGATCTACGAGACATCCTCGGCCGAGCAGGTGCGCTGGATGCTGCGGGACGCCGGTGTGGTGCTCGCCATCGTCGAGCACGCCGAGCACGAGGCGCTGGTCCAGGCGGTGCGGGCCGACCTGCCCGAGCTTCGTGCGGTGCACCAGCTCGACCGGGACGGCCTGGCCACCCTGGCCGCCGCCGGCAGCCAGGTGCCGGACGAGGAGATCGGTACCCGCCGGGCCGGGCTGAGCGCGGACAGCTTGGCCACGGTCATCTACACCTCGGGGACGACCGGATCGCCGAAGGGCTGCGAGCTCACCCACGGCAACTTCCTGTTCGAGCTGGGCACCGCGGTCCGGCTGTTGGACGACGTGTTCGACGGCGGTCCGGGCGAGCCGGCCAGCACGCTGCTGTTCCTCCCGCTGGCGCACGTGTTCGCCCGGATCGTGCAGATCGGCGCCATCATGGCCGGGTCCAAGCTGGGTCACACCCCGGACATCAAGCAGCTGGTCGGCGACCTGGCCGAGTTCCGCCCGACGTTCATCCTCGCGGTGCCCCGGGTGTTCGAGAAGGTGTACAACTCGGCCACCGCCCGGGCGCACGCAGGAGGCGGCGCGAAGGCGCGCATCTTCGACGCCGCGGTGCACACCGCGATCGCCTACTCCCAGGCCACGGACGACGGCCGGCCGGGCGCCGCGCTGCGAGCCAGGCATGCGCTGTTCGACCGGCTGGTATACCGCAAGCTGCGGGCCGCACTCGGCGGCCGGACCCGTTACGCAATCTCCGGCGGGGCACCGCTCGGCGACCGGCTCGGCCACTTCTTCCGTGGCATCGGAGTCCGCGTGCTGGAGGGGTACGGGCTGACCGAGACCACCGCGGCGGCCACGGTCAACCCCTACCAGCGCCCGCGGATCGGCACCGTCGGCCGGCCGCTGCCCGGCACCGCGGTACGGATCGGCGAGGACGGCGAGGTGCTCGTGCACGGTCCGCACGTGCTGCGCGGCTACTGGCACAACCCGCAGGCGAGCGCGGCCGCAATCGTGGACGGCTGGTTCCACACCGGCGACCTGGGCGAGCTCGACCCGGACGGCTATCTGCGGATCACCGGCCGGAAGAAGGAGATCATCGTCACCGCGGGCGGCAAGAACGTGGCGCCGGCAGCGCTGGAGGACCGGATCCGGGCACATCCGCTGGTCAGCCAGTGCATGGTGGTGGGCGACCAGAAGCCGTACGTCGGCGCGCTGGTCACCATCGACCCCGAGTTCTTCCCGGCCTGGCGCGACACCCACGGGAAACCGGCCACCGCGAGCATCGAGGAGCTGACCCAGGACCCGGACCTGCGGGCCGAGATCCGGGCCGTCATCGACGAGGCCAACTCAGCGGTCTCGGCGGCCGAGGCCATCAAGCGGTTCCGGATCCTGCCGGTGGACTTCACCGAGGAAGGCGGCCAGCTGACCCCGTCGCTGAAGGTCAAGCGGTCGGTCGTGGCCAAGGAGTTCGCCGCCGAGATCGACGCGCTCTACGCCTAACTACGCCTAACCGCGCCTAACCGCAGGTCGGCCGAACGCCCAGCCGCAGGTCGGCCGAACGCCCGGCCCCGGTTCGGCCGGTCGCGGGGAACTTGGCCACGAGGGTTCGCTATTGCCCGGATGACTCGTATGCTCCTTGTCACCGTCCGAAGACGGCCCACTATCCGACATTGCGGCCTGAGCTGATGCGCATACGCCTGACCTGCGGTAATCGCCGCACCGACGGCGGGGGGACCGACCGAGGTGCTGCCGCCGTCGAGTTCGCGCTGCTCATCCCCATCTTCGTCATGCTGACCTTCGGCATGCTCACGGCCGGCCTGGCGTTCTGGCACAACATCGCGATCACCCAGGGCGCCAGGGACGCGGCGAGACTCGGCTCCACTTACCCGATCAGCGGCTCGCCCGGACCGGGTGAGCTGACCCTGACCGCGTGGTTAGACATGGTGGCCAACGTGGCCGCGGTCGAAGCCGGCTTCCCGAGCATCGGCGAGCTGACCGACCACGGCTTCGTCTGTGTCGCGTTCGTCGCGGGTAGCGGGCTGGCCGGGGTGGACTCGGCAGCGGTCACCTTCGGCCGGGTCGGCGACCTGCCGGACGGCGTCACCGACACCCAGTGCTTCGACGACGGCGACCGTCCGGACGACCGGGTGCAGGTCCGGATCCATCGCGAGGCCGAGTTCAACGCGGTCTTCCTCGGCACCACCTGGGACCTGAACACGCGCAGCTCCATCCCGTACGAGCGGAGCTGACATGTTCCGGCCAGGACACGCCCTCGGGTCAGTCGCCGGACGCCGCCCGGGGGACGACCGGGGTGCCTACGCGGTCCTGTACGCGATGCTCGTGGTGGTCTTCATCGGGCTGGTCTCGCTGGTCTTAGACCTCGGCCTGCTCCGGATGGACCGCCGCACCAACCGGGCCGCCGCCGACGCGGCCGCGGTGGCCGGCTCCGCCGCTCTCGGCCAGGGCGGAAACAGCCCGGTCAAGGCGTGCCAGGACGCGATGCGCTACGCCGAGATCAGCCTGAGCAGCAGCGTCGGTGCGGACAACTGCGAGTCGGTGTTCGGCGGCGCGATCACCTGCACCGACGCCACCGTTGCGGCCACTGCCACCGAGGTGGTGGACGGACGGACCATCTCGATCACCTGGCCGGTGCTGGACAACAGCCCGTTGCTCACCGACCCGGATCGGGAACACTCGATCGGGACCACGTTGACCCAGCCCAACTCCAGCCAGGACGGCGATCCGTGCCAGCGGATCGCGGTGCAGATCACCCAGCAGCGCCAGCTTGCGTTCGCCGCGATCTGGAGCTGGTCGGAGGTGACCACCTCCTCGCACAGCGTGGGCCTGGCCGACGAGGGCGGCCGGGGCGGCGCGATCTCCCCGCTGGTCACACTCGACCCCACGATCTGCCGCGCACTTCAGGTCAACGACGCCAGCCTGACCGTGCAGGCCAGTGCGGACGGCGAGCTGCAACCCGGCGAGGTCTCGGTGGACTCCGACGGCACCGGCTCCGGCTGCACGACCAGCCGAGCGGTCACCGTGCCCAACGGCGGCTCGATCGACGTGCAGGGCAGTGCCAGCGGCGCCCCCGGGCACATCTACACGCTGGAGGACAATCCGACCTACCCCGGCTGCACCCCGCTCTGTCCCACCCCGGAGCACCGGCCCGACCCGGTCACCGACGCACCGTGGCGGGACCGGTACAACTGCGACGACGCCGCACCCGAGGGTTGCGCCAACAAGGGCGCCAACAACGCCAACCTGCCAAGCCCGCACGACTACGTCGACCAGTTCGTGAGCTACGACCCGGCCCGGCCACCGTTCGCCATCCCGCTGGCGAACTGCCTCATCGACACCGACGAGGTCTTCCTGTCCAGGCAGGCGGTCTGCCCGGGCACCGACCCGCTCGAGATCGAGGCCGGCAGCGAGCTCGAGATCATCGGCAGCCTCGAGGTCATCGGCGAGCTGAACGTGTCCGGCTGGCTCGAGGTCTCTGGCGACCTCTACGTCGATCCGTCCGACCACATCGAGGTCACCGGCGGCACCATCGTGGTGGGCGGCACGCTGACCATCCGCGACTTGCCAGGCGGGTTCGACCTGGAGGTGTCAGGCAATGGCCGGGTCAGCGTGTTCGAGGGGATGTTCATCGACGACGACATCCGGGTGTCCAGCGGCTGCGTGATCGTCAGCAAGCGGCTCTCCGACTGCGTCGGCTGGACCGCCGCGGCCACCCCGCTGGGCGCGACCGACACCGACGGGGTCAAGCTCGGCGGTGACCTGTCGGTGTTCGGATCCGGCCAGGTGGTGTTCGACCAGACCTTCCTGTACGTGGACGACGACATCGAGGTGACCACCAGCACCGGCCAGGTGGTGTTCGTCGCGCCGTACCGGCAGCAACATACGTCGGAGTGCATACCGAGCAACACCGGCGGGCTGCCGACCTCGGGGTGCTTCGAGGATCTCGCGGTCTGGGCGGCCGGCATCTCGGACCCGCTGCCGGCCTTCGACCACGTGCTGACCGGTAACTCGAACACCTACATCGACGGCACGATCTACGACCCCAACCGCCGGATCACGCTGTTCGGGGACTTCCCGGTGCTGACCGCACAGCTCGTGGCCGACCAGGTCTGGCTCGAGCCGGGCAGCGAGCTGACGCTGATCGGCGACGGGGATCGCTCGACTCTCGTACCACGGTCGGGAGGAAGCCTGATCCGCTGAATCTCGAACCGCCATCGACCGCAAGCACGGCATCGACCGCAATCCCAGATATGGAGCTACCACCGTGGGCCGACGTCTCGCCCTCATGTTTACCGCCGTCGTCATCGCGGCGGCCGGCACCCTCATGGTGTTCCTGTATGTCCAGCGCGCCGACGCCCGGGCGCTGGCCGACCAGGATCCGATCCGGGTGCTGACCGCGACCAGCGTCATCCCGGCCGGGACCTCGATGCGACAGGCCCAGACCAACGGTCACCTCGAGGAACGGGTGGTGGCCAGGTCATCGGCCGTGGACCAGCCAGTGGCCTCGATCGTGGGCTTCCAGGAGCTGGTAACCCTGACCACGATCGTGCCCAACCAGCAGATCTCCCGCAGCATGCTCGGCGAGCGGCCGCTGACCACCGCCGCGCTCCCGCTCAACGAGGGCGATATCGCGGTCAGCTTCCAGTTCACCGATCCGGGTCGGGTCGCCGGCTTCGTCCAGCCGGGCAGCCAGGTGGCCGTGTTCGCCACGGTCAGCAGCACGGAGGGCGAGACCACCCGGGTGCTGCTCGAGGAGGCGCTGGTGCTGGCGGTCGGCCCGTCCACCACGACGACCGGGCTACGCGGGTCGGGTCCGACCAACTCCGAGGAGCTCCCCCGGGCGCTGCTGACCCTGTCGCTGTCCGACGAGGACGCCGCGAAGCTCGTGTACGCGTCTGGGCACGGAACGCTCTATCTGGGTCTACGGGGCGAAAACTCCCGAGTATCTACAGGTACCGTCATTTCACAGCAGAATCTCTTCAGGTGATGAGACAAACAGGCGGCCGGACGGGATACCTGTGCAATGACCGTACTTCTTGACCTTGATCCGCGTCAGGCGGACGCGCTGATCGGCGCGATCGGCCCCAACGTGCGGATGGTCACCAGCTTCGACGCGCTCGAGGCCTACCTGGCCGCGAACCCCAGCGAGTACGTCGTGGTGCTGGCCCCGTCAGTCGGCATCGCCCCGGCGTTCGACCTGGCCGAGCGGATGCGGGTAGAGCGACCCGCACTCGGTGTGGTCCTGCTGCAGGACCGGGTCGACACCAGCCTGCTGGGTGACGCGTTGCGCGCCGGGGTGCGCGAGGTGGTGGACCAGCGCGACCTGGCCACGGTGACGATGGCGGTCCGCCGGGTCGCCGAGCTGGCCACCCGGATGCGCGAGCGCGGGCACGAGTACGAACCGGCGCCGCCGGCCCGGGACGCCGACCAGCCGCCCGGCAAGATCCTGACGGTGTTCTCCGCGAAGGGCGGCTGCGGCAAGACCACGCTGGCCACGAACCTGGCCGTCGCACTGGCCGAGAGCGGCGACCGGGAGGTCTGCCTAGTCGACCTCGATCTGCACTTCGGCGACGTGGCGATCGCGATGCAGCTCTACCCGGTGCACACCATCGCCGATGCCGCCGGAGTGTCCGGAACGCTGGACGACTTCAGCATCCGGGGACTGCTCACGGTGCACTCCCCCGGCGTCTCGGTGCTAGCCGCACCGCTGGAGCCGGGCAGCGCGGAGAGCATCCCGGCGGCCTTGGTCGGGCATCTGCTCAGCCAGCTCAGCGCGATGTTCGACGTGGTCGTGGTAGACACCCCGGCCGCGTTCAGCGACTTTGTGCTGGCCGCGTTCGACCTGACCGACGTGTTCCTGCTCATTGCCACCCTGGACATCCCGGCGTTGAAGAACCTCAAGCTCACGCTGGAGACCATGGACCTGCTCAACTACCCGCGGGAGCGCTGGCGGGTGGTGCTGAACCGGGCCGACTCGAAGGTCGGGCTCACCATCACCGAGGTAGAGAAGACCCTGCGGTTGCCGATCAGCGCCCAGATCCCGTCCTCCCGCGCGGTGCCGGTCTCGGTCAACCGTGGCGTCCCGATCGTGCAGGACGATCCGGGGCATCCGGTCAGCCTGGAGATCCGCCGGCTGGGCGAGCGGGTGGCCACGCTGCCGAGCCAGGCCGGCGGGCGCGGCGATCGGCGCCGGCTGCTGCGGCGGAAGGCACGGTGAACCGTGCGCAAGGCTAGGGAGGGGAAACCTGTGAGCGAGCGAACGGCCCCGCGCCACGTCGCCGCGACCGAGTCCGACCAGCGAAGTGGGGAGGACTCGTGAGCCTGTCCGACCGGTTGGCCGATGCTCGCAAGCGACTGGACACCACCGACCCGACCAGGGACCCGACCGCCGGCCGGCCGGGTGCACCGCGCGTCCGCAGGCGCAGTTTCGACCCGTTCGCCGAGGTGAAGAAGGCGGTCCACCAGTCGCTGCTGGAGACGTTGGGCCCGCAGCTCTACGACGCCCGGATGACCCAGACCGAGTTGGAGTCCCGGGTCCGCTCCGCGCTGACCGGCGCGGTCCGGGCCGAGAGCGCACCGCTGACGCCCAGCGACCGGAAGCGGATCGCCGAGGAGATCGCCGACGACATTCTCGGCTACGGCCCGATCCAGCCCCTGCTGCGCGACCCGGATATCACCGAGGTCATGGTCAACGGACCGAACCAGGTGTACGTCGAGCGGGCCGGCCGGATCTACCCGGCCGACGTGGCCTTCGTCGACGAGGCGCATCTGCGCCGGACCATCGACAAGATCGTGGCCAGGATCGGCCGGCGGATCGACGAGTCGAGCCCGATGTGCGATGCCCGGCTGCAGGACGGAAGCCGGGTCAACGCGATCATCCCGCCACTCGCGCTGGACGGCTCGATGCTCACGATCCGCAAGTTCGCCATCGACCCGTTCGACGCGGACGACCTGATCGGGTTCGGCACGATGACCAAGCCGGTCGCCGACTTCCTCGCCGCGTGCGTCCAGGGCCGGATGAACATACTGGTCTCCGGCGGCACCGGTGCCGGTAAGACCACCACGCTCAACGTGCTGTCCTCATGGGTGCCGGACGACGAGCGGATCATCACCATCGAGGACGCGGCCGAGCTGCAGCTGCACCAGGAGCACGTGCTGCGGCTCGAAGCCAGGCCGCCGAACATCGAGCGGCGCGGCGAAGTCACGATCCGCGACCTGGTCCGCAACGCGCTGCGGATGCGCCCGGACCGGATCGTGGTTGGCGAGGTCCGCGACGCGGCCGCGCTGGACATGCTGCAGGCGATGAACACCGGGCACGACGGCTCCATCTGCACCATCCACGCCAACTCGCCACGCGACGCCCTGGCCAGGGTGGAGACCATGGTGCTGATGGCTGGGATGGAGCTACCGGTCCGGGCCATCCGGGAGCAGATGACCAGCGCGTTCGACCTGATCGTGCACCAGACCCGGTTCAAGGACGGTAGCCGGCACATCACCCAGATCACCGAGGTGCAGGGCATCGAGGGCGAGACCATCACGCTGCAGGACCTGTTCCGGTTCGACCAGGCGCTTGGTGTGGACAGCGAGGGCCGCACGCTCGGCCAGCTCAAGGCCACCGGCATGCGGCCGCGGTTCCTGGAGAAGCTCACCTGGCGCGGCGTGCGGGTGGATCCCGGCCTGTTCCAGTACGAACGGTTCATGGGATGACCCGGACGCTTCACCGGCTCGGTATCGGCGCGCTCGCGACGCTTGCGCTGTCGTTCGGTCTGCTCGGTGCGCCCGGCGCCGCGGCGCTCCGGTCGTCCACGCAGCTCGTCGCGCAGGACACCGAGCAGGAGCCGGCCGGCCGGATCATCCGGGTCGACGCCGAGGCCGGCGAGATCGAGCTGATCTTCGAGGCCACCCTGCCGGTCGGGGACGAGATTGACCCGGGCTCGGTGCAGGTGCAGCTGGGCGACCAGCAGCTCGACGCCGAGGTGGTTTCGCTCAGCGACACCCCCACCCAGGTCGACCGGCAGGTCCTGCTGGTTCTCGACGTGAGCGAGAGCATGGCCGGGGAAAAGCTGGCGGCCGCTCAGGCGGCCGCAGTGGAGTTCCTGAACGTGGTTCCGGCCGACGTCAAGGTCGGTCTGGTGAGCTTCGCCGAGACCGCCGAGGTGCTCGTGCTGCCGACCCTCGACCGAGTGTCGATCCAGGACGCCGTGGCCGGGCTGACCTCGTCCAGGGGGACCGCGCTCTACGACGCGCTCGTGCTGGCCGCCACCACGCTCGAAGACGCCGACGTAGGCAACGTCGTGCTGCTCAGCGACGGGATCAACACCGAAACCGGCGCCACCTTGGAGGACGCCGAAGACGAGATCCAGGCGAACCAGATCGGTCTGGCCGCGGTCAACCTGGCCGACTCGGCCGAGGAGGTCGAGATCCTCAGCCGGCTCGCCGAGGCCGGTCAGGGCGAGCTGCTCAGTGCCGCCACCGAGGCGGAGCTGCAGCCTTTGTTCGAGCAGTCCGCCCGGGCGATCGCCGCCCAGCTGCGGATCACCGCCCCGGTGCCGGCCGGCACCTCGGCCGAGCAGCAGTACACCGTGCGGGTCGAGGCGCAGGCCGGCGACATCGCGCTGCGCGACGACTCCGTGCTCGTTCTCGATCGGGAGGACATCCCGGTGGTGACCGCGGCGCCGGAGCCGGTGCCGGCCACGGATGGCGGCGGCCTGCTGGCCTCGCAGACCGCACTCATCATCGCCGCACTCCTGCTGTTTACCGGACTGACCATCCTGCTCGGCTTCGCGCTGGCCGCGGCGGCAGCCAACCGCCGGGAAGCCGACGTACGCCGGCGGCTGGCCCACTACAGCCTGGCCCACCCGCGGATGGCCGAGCTGCAGACCACCAACCGCGAGCAGAGCGAGGCGAGAGAGCGGATCAGCACCACCGGCGGGCATTCCCCGGCCGCCGGCACCATCCTGGGCGACTCCGGACTGGCCAGGACCGCGGTGGAGCTGGCCGAGCGAGTGGTCGCGACCAGGGACACCGAGGGCAAGCTGGCGGCCCGGCTGGAGTCGGCGGCGATCCCGTTCCGCGCGCCGGAGTGGCTGGTGCTGCACACCGCGGCCGCCGTGCTTCCTGGGCTTGCCCTGCTCCTGATCAGCGGCGGCGACATTGCTCTGGCCGTGCTCGGCCTGCTGGCTGGCGCGTTGCTCCCCTACCTCTACCTCTCGTTCAAGCGGTCCGGCCGGCGGCACAAGTTCGAGGAGCAGCTGCCGGCCACGCTGCAGCTGCTGGCCGGCAGCCTGTCCGCCGGCTACTCGCTGCCGCAGGCGGTGGACACGGTGGCCAGGGAGACCAGCCAACCGGTGGCCGGCGAGTTCGGCCGGGCCATCATGGAGTCGCGGCTTGCCGTGCCGATCGAGGACGCGCTCGAGCATGTCGCCGAGCGCACCGGCAGCCAGGACTTCGGCTGGGTGGTGATGGCGATCCGGATCCAGCGCCAGGTCGGTGGAAACCTGGCCGAGCTGCTGACCACGATCGCCGGCACGCTGCGGGAGCGCGAGCGGCTGCGCCGGCAGATCCGGGTGCTATCCGCCGAGGGCCGGCTGTCGGCCTACATCCTCGGCACGCTGCCGGTGGTCTTCGCGCTGTATCTGTTCGTGGTGCGCCGGGACTACCTGCTCCGGCTGTTCTCCGAGCCGCTCGGGGTGGCGATGCTGTTCGTCGGGCTTGCCTCGCTGACCGTGGGCGTGTTCTGGATGAAGAAGATCGTAAGCGTGGAGGTCTGAACGCATGAGCGACGGGATACTCCTCGCAGCCGGGCTCGCCACGATCTTCGTGGCCGCGGCCGTCGTCCTCGGCACGCTTGGCGCCATCAACGCCGAGCGCGCCCAGGTGCGGCGCTCACTCGCGGCCATCGACGCCTACCGCAGTCCGCAGGGTGGCGGCGGGATCCCGAACGAGCTGGACCGGCCGTTCTCCGAGCGGGTCATCCGCCCCGGACTGCGCCGGCTGATCAGGTTCGGCCGGATGATGACACCCGGCTGGCAGATCGAGCGGATCCGGCACGGCCTGGACGAGGCCGGCGGCCCGTCCGGCTGGGACGTGGACCGGGTCCTGGCCTACAAGGTGATCACCTTGGCGATCGGCGCGCTGGTCGGTGCCGGGATCGCGCTCGTGCTGGGTGGCGCCCCAGTGCAGATCGTCACCGCCGCGGTGCTTACCGCCGGGCTCGGCTACTTCGTGCCCAACCTGGTCGTCTCGCACCTGGCCGACGCCCGGGCCGAGCGGCTGCGCCGCGACCTGCCGGACTCGCTGGACCTGCTGACCATCACGGTCGAGGCCGGGCTGGCTTTCGACGCCGCACTGAGCCAGGTGGCCCGCAACACCACCGGCCCGCTGGCCGGGGAGTTCTTCCGGGTGCTGCAGGAGATGCAGCTCGGCCTGGGTCGGGCCGAGGCGCTGAAGGGCCTGGGCGAGCGCACCCACGTCCCCGAGCTACGCCAGTTCGTCACCGCGATGATGCAGGCGGACAGCTTCGGTATCCCGATCGCCCAGGTGCTGCGGGTGCAGGCCAAGGAGATGCGCACCCGGCGCTCCCAGCTGGCCGAGGAGCGGGCGCAGAAGGTGCCGATCAAGATCCTGTTCCCGCTGATCTTCTGCGTGATGCCGGCGCTGTTCATCGTGGTCATCGGACCCGCGGCGATCGACCTCGCCGACGCGTTCGTCAACCGCTAGACATCGCGGACCAGGACCAGCAAGCGATCATTACCGGCGGTTTGCGCCGACAATTCACCCAAATTGGGTGATCAACTGCTCAGATCGCCGGTAATGATCCGAACGCTGCGCCTACTACCGGGGGCAAGGGCTAGCCGGGTCGGCTAAGCCGGGGTCGGCTGGGCCGGGGTCTCGGCTAGGCCGGGGTCGGCTCGGTCGCGGTGTCGTCGGCGATGTCGTCCAGGGCCTCGTCGACGTCCTCGTCGGTGTCCTCCACCACGTCCTCGGTCGGGGTCAGCCCGGCGATCCAGCCGTAGATCAGCACGGCGATCGCGGCGCCGATGATCGGCCCGAGCGCGTAGACGTAGATGTCCTTCCACGCCTCGCTGCTTCCGTCCCCGGCCAGCTGGAGCACGGTCTCCGGACCGAGCGTGCGGGCGAAGTTGAACGACGCACCGGTGGCCGGGAGGAACATCAGGATCCCGCTGGCTAGTGCGCCACCGATGCCCAGGCCGGCCAGCCCGCGCGGGGTTTTGGAGTTCACCGCGAACGCCATCACCGCCAGCACCAGGATGAACGCGCCAATCGCCTCGATGTACAACGCGGTCGTCGTGGCGATCTGGTCAGCAATCCGAGTCGCCCCGAGCCCGAGATCCAGTGCATAAGGGGCATAGGCGGCCACCACCAGAGCAGCACCGGCGATACCGCCGAGCAGCTGGGCGATCACGTAGCCCGGCACGTCTCGCCAGCGGAAATAGCCCCCGGCGGCCAGGCCGATGGTCACGGCCGGATTGAAGTGCGCACCCGAGACGCTGGCGAACGCGTAGATGCCGATCGCCAGGGCGAGCAAGTGGCCCAGAGCCACCGTCAGCACGTCTCCCTGGGCGAACACTGCCGTGCCGGCGCCGATCATTACCAGGAGGGCCGCACCGGCGAACTCGGCGGCGAGGCGGCGTAAGTCAAGTGAAGTCACGGCGAATACCCAACCATCCGGGACCACACCCGGGCTACCGATTCAACATGACAATTCAGTAATGGCCCTGGCATGCGGGCCGATCTGTGCCAATGTGAACAGCTGTGACTCCCACGGCCCGCCCCGCGTACCCGGGATCCTGGCTGGCCGCCAAGCTCCCGCCCCGGTTGCGACGGCCGGCCCTGCTGGTGCGCGCCGGTCTTGTGCTGGTGTGTACGGCTCTGGCCCCGCCGATGGGCGAGCCCGAGGCGCTGCTCTGGCTGTGCGGGCTGGTCGGCATCGCGCTCGCCGGTGCTCAGGTGAGCAACCGGACCCTGGTCACCGGGTTCCTCGGGCTGGAGGCAATCACTTGGGGATACGGCGTGGTCGCCACCGGCGGGGAGATGAGCCCGCTGCTGCCGTATCTGATCGCGCCGCTGTTCGCCGCGGGGCTTGCGGTCTCGGTTCCCGGCGTGTTCGCCACCGCTGGCGCGGCATCGGTCGGCCTGACCGCGGCCAGCGCAATCATGAACTACGGCGTCACCACCGAGTTCAGCGTCTCGGTCGGGCAGTTCCTGATCATCGCCACCCTGGTCGGCCTGATCGCGGCCTGGCTGCGCAGCCTGCGGCTGCGGACCCGGCCGGACGCTCCCTACGTGGAAGCGCACCGGTTGCTCGGCCAGCTGCACTCGGTGGCCCTGCGGCTGCCCGGGACGCTTGACCTGGTCTCGATCGCCGGCACCCTGCTCGACCGGGTCGCACCGTCCGCCGAGGCGGCCGGGTTCGCCGAGTCCGCGGTGCTGATCGACGCCGGCGGCGAGCGCCTGGTCCCGCTGGCCCACCGGGGTAGCGAGCGGCTGGTCTGGGACACCTCGGTGCACGTGCCGGGGCCGCTGGCCGAGGCCTGGGTCCGCCAGGAGCTTGGCGTGCACCAAGGCCGGATGCCCGGGGTATCGGCTACGACCGGGCCTGGCACCTCGATGATAGCGCCGCTGTGCGCCGGCAGCCGCACGCTCGGCGTGCTGGTGCTGGAGAGCAAGGAGCCGCGCGATCTGCCGGCGGCGGTGCGCCGCCGGGTCATCGCGTCCGCCGAGGAGGGCGCGCTGCAGCTGGCCACCGCGCTGCTGTTCGACAACGTGCGCGAGGTCGCCACGACCGAGGAGCGGCGACGGCTGTCCCGCGAGATTCACGACGGGGTTGCCCAGGAGCTGGCCTCGCTCGGCTACCTGGTCGACGGCCTGGTGATGACCGCGCGCGAGCTCGGCGACCAGCGCTACGCGGAAGGCATGCAGGCGTTGCGGGAGCGCATCACCAAGCTGATGGCCGAACTGCGGATCTCGATCTACGACCTGCGCAGCGAGGTCGACCCGTACGGCGGTCTGGGTGCGGCGCTGTCCGAGTACGTCCGGACCATCGGCACCACCAGCGACCTGACCGTGCACCTCAGCCTGGACGAGGCGCCCAACCGGCTGCCCGCACAGGCCGAGGCGGAGCTGTTGCGGATCGCCCAGCAAGCGATCGCCAACGCCCGCCGGCACGCCCAGGCGGACAACCTGTGGGTCACCTGCCGGGTTGCGCCGCCGCACGCGCAGATCATGGTGGAGGACGACGGGCGCGGCCTGATCCCGACCCAGGGCGACGGGTTCGGCCTGTCCATCATCCGGGAGCGGGCGGAACGGCTTGGCGCGCGGCTGGTGATCGAGCCCAGGACGCCCACCGGCACCCGGGTCGACGTCCGGGTCGGGCCGGCGGGCGATCCCAAGTCCCAAAGTCCCTATCGCGCCGAGCCCGATGGGGCGCACGATGGGCAGCACGACGCACCGGACCAGCACCACGACGGGCATCACGACGCGCACGACACGCACCGCGAGGCGCACGACGATAGGGGACCCAATGTCGACCACAGTGCTCTTGGTTGACGATCACGAGCTGATCAGGAACGGCTTACGGCTGGCATTCGAGCGCGACCCCGACTTCGAGATCGTGGGCGAGGCGGGCAGCGTGGCCGAGGCCATGTCGGCGGTCTCGGCGCTGAAGCCCGATGTGCTGATCCTCGACGTCCGGTTGCCGGACGGCAACGGGCTGGAGACGGTGCGGCGGCTGCGGGCCGCTGGAGCCGCCATGGGCATCGTGATCCTCACCATGTACACCGGCGACGACCAACTGCTGGGCGCGCTGGAGGCCGGGGCCTCCGGGTTCGTGGCCAAGGACGCGCCGGTCGGCGAGGTGTTGGCCGCGGCCCGGCACGCCGCTGCCACGCCACAGGCCTTCACCGCCTCGGAGCTGGCCGATGCCATGCGCCGCCGGCTCAGCCCACCCTCCGGGCCGCAGCTGAGTCCACGCGAGCGCCAGGTGCTCCAGCTGCTCGCCGACGGCAAGGCGGTCGCCGGGATCGCCTCCGAGCTGTACATCAGCGCGTCGACGGCGAAGACGCACGTGGCCAAGCTTTACGAGAAGCTGGGGGCCTCGAATCGCGCGCAGGCCTTGATGATTGCGCTGCGGATGGGGCTGCTGTCGCCGGAGCGGCCGGGCTGAGCACGCGCCGCTGCGCGCTTTCGCCTCGTGGCCGATGTGGTATCCACCAAACGGGTGAACGGGATATGACCGGGCGAGCGATGCGCGCCGGTTCGGCCTTCGGCAGTATTGCGGGGGTTCGGCCACCGGGCTCCCCTACCCGGATGGCAAGTCGGGCGCTACGGAGGGCAGCCTCATGCGCGAGTATCTCAGGACGTTAGCGGGACGCCGTCGCGGCGGGGAAGACGGGGCCTCGGCTGTTGAATACGGCCTACTCGTCGCAGCCATCGCGGCCATCGTCATTGCACTGGTGTTTGCCATCGGCCAGTTCGTGCAGCAGGGGTTCGAGGACACCTGCACCGCACTCGAGGCCGAGGCGGCAGTCGGCACGGCAGCGTGCCCCAACCCGGTGCCGGGCGGCTGATAACGGCTCAGCGGCGACCGCCCTAGACCTCGGAGGAGAAGCACGTGGTTCCTGCGGCAGTCGCCGCCAGAGACGATCAAGGCGCCTCGGCGGTGGAGTACAGCCTGTTGGTAGCAGCGGTCGCCACCGTGCTCGTCACGGTGGCGTTCGCGATCGGCCTGTTCAGTCGGTCCACCTACGACTCCACGTGTACGAACCTGGCTGACCACATCACAACCGATGAAGCGACGAACTGTCCGTAACGGCGGTTCGTTGGGGGGACGGCTGAGGGGAGGAGGCATCTGCCTCCTCCCCTCAGCCGATTGTCTGTCAAGCTCACCTCGTAGTCTGACGGCTCGACCGGGCGAGCCGGGACAGGCCAGACTGGGCGGCCGCGCCGGGCTGCCAGACTAGGCGGCCGGCGACAAGGCCGCGGCACGAACCGGAAGGACAGATGGTGAGCAATAGGACACGGCTGCTTCTTGGTAGTGCGCTGATGCTCTTCCTGGAACTGGCGCTGATCCGCTGGACCGGCGCCAACGTCGTGCACCTGAGCTTCTTCTCGAACTTCGTCCTGCTCGGTTCGTTCCTCGGCATCGGCCTGGGGTTCCTGCTGGCCCGCCCGGACCGCCCGGCCCGGCCCTACTACTCGCTGATCGCGCTGCTCGGTCTGGTCGCGTTCATCCTGACCAATCCGGTCACGATCGACCGGGCCAGCTCCGACGTAATCTTCTTCACCAGCCTTGAGACGACCGGCCCCAAGCCCTGGCTCTCGCTGTCACTGATCTTCATCACGGTTGCGGTGATCATGGCCGGGCCTGGCGAAATCGTCGGCTCCTGCTTTCATCACCTGCCCCGGCTCGAGGCCTACCGGCTCGACCTGATCGGCAGCCTGTGCGGCATCGTCGGATTCACCCTGCTCTCCTTCGCCCAGGCACCCTCGGTGGTCTGGGGTGCCATCGCCGCCACGCTCTACGTCGTGCTGCTCGGCCGGCCCGGCCGCGGGGTCGCGGCGGCCACCACCGCGGGCCTGGTCGCGGCCTCGCTCGGCCTGGTCGCGCTGCTCGCCGACGAGACGTTCGTCAAGCCACGGGACACCGGCGAGTCGGTGTCCTGGTCGCCGTACTACAAAGTCACCACGTACGACCGGGACGAGGGCGAGACCAGCTCGCTGATGGTCCGGGTCAACGGCATCCCGCACCAGCGGGTCACCACCGCCGAGGCGCGCGAGCAGCAGGAGCCGCAGTATGTGACCGCCTACCAGCGGCTGGTGACCAACCCGCTGGACAACGTGCTGATCGTCGGGGCCGGCACCGGCACCGACGTGGCGATCGCGCTGCGCAAGGGCGCCAAGCACGTCGACGCGGTCGAGATCGATCCGGCGCTGCTGCAGCTGGGCCGGGACCGCAACCCGGACCACGCCTACCAAGACCCGCGAGTGACCACCCACGTCGACGACGGCCGGGCGTTCCTGGAGCGGACCGACACCAACTACGACCTGATCCTGTTCGCCCTGCCGGACTCGCTGACTCTGGTCTCCGGGGCAAGCTCGCTGCGGCTGGAGAGCTACCTGTTCACCGAGCAGGCCTTCCAGGCCGCCCGCGACCACCTCAAGCCAGGTGGCGCGTTCGCGATGTACAACTTCTACCGCGAGGGCTGGCTGGTCGACCGGCTGGCCGGCACGCTCGAGCAGGCGTTCGGCCACGCGCCGTGCGTGGACGCGAATCCGCAGTACGGGCAGCAGGCGGTCATGGTGGCCGGGCTGACCCAGGCCGACCAGGTCTGCGCAACCACCTGGATCCGCACCTCGGCCGCACCCGACCCGTCGACCGACGACAGGCCGTTCCTCTACGTCAAGGACAGCTCGATCAAGAACCTGTCGCTGTACTGGCGCACGCTCGCGCTGATCCTGCTGGTCAGCGTCGTCAGCGTGATTCTGCTGCTGTGGGTCCGCGGTCTCGGCCGGGGCGGCGCCGGGCGCGGGGTGCCCGGTGGGTCGCCGCTGCGCCGGATGCTGCGCTACCGCGACCTGTTCCTGCTCGGTGCCGCGTTCCTGCTGCTGGAGACCAAGTCGGTGACCGGGTTCGCGTTGCTGTTCGGCACCACCTGGGTGGTCAACGCGCTGGTGTTCGGCGGTGTCCTGGTCGCGGTGCTGGCCGCGGTCGAGGTGACCAGGCGCCGGTCCACGCCGTCGCTGCCGGTGATGTACGCGATCCTGTTCGGCGGCCTGGTCCTGGCCTGGCTGGTGCCGAGCTCGTGGCTGCTGTCGTTGCCGGTCGGGCCGCGCGCGCTGGCCGCGATCACGATCGCGTTCCTGCCGATCTTCGCGGCAAACGTCATCTTCGCCAAGCGGTTCGCCGAGACCGCAGACCCGACCATCGCGTTCGCAACCAACCTGCTCGGTGCGATGGTCGGCGGCTGCCTGGAGTATGCGGCGCTACTGTTCGGCTACCACGTCCTGCTGGTGCTGGCCGGCGCGCTCTACCTGGGCGCCTACCTGCTGCGGCCGCGAACCCCGCAGGCCGAGCCGCAGCCAGCGGCTCCGGTGGCCGAGCCGGCACCGGACTCGACTGCCGAGGTTCCCGCCTAGGCCGATCGAGGCCTCTCGTTCCCGATCATTACTGGCGATCTGCGCAAATGATCACCCATTTTGGGCGAATTATCCGCGCAGACCGTCAGTAATGATCACTAAATAGGAGGCGTGAGCAGCTCGGTCAGCCGGGCGGCGACCAGTTCCCAGCGCCAGGTCTGCTCCACCCAGGCTCGGCCGCGGCGCCCGAGCTCGGCCGCCTTGTCCGGGTCGAGCAGCAGCTCGGTGAGCCGGACAGCAACCTGGTCGACCGCCCGGCCGTCCACCACGTAGCCGGTCTCGCCCTCGAGCACGGCATCCTGAGCGCCGCCGGAGTCGCCGGCCAGCACCGGCAGGCCGGTTGCCGACGCCTCCAGGTAGACGATGCCCAGACCCTCCACGTCAAGCCCGCGGCGACGGGTCCGGCACGGCATCGCGAACACGTCGCCGGCGCCGAAGTATCCGGCCAGCTGCGACCAGGGCACCGAGCCGGTGAACACGACGTCCCGCTGCAACCCGGCCTCGGCCACCATCCGCCGCAGGGTCGATCGGTACGGCCCGTCACCGACCAGCAGCAGCGCCGCGTCCGGCACCCGGCGCTTGATCTCAGGGAGCGCGCGGATCAGCGTGTCCTGGCCCTTGCGCGGGACCATCCTGGACACGCAGACCACGACCGGGCGGTCGGCAAGCCCGAGGCCGCCGCGCAGCTGCGACCCGCCGCTCCCCGGGTGGAATACCCGCTCGTCCACGCCGGGCGCGAGCCGCTGCATCCGGGCCGCCGCGGCCGGGGTCAGCGCGGCGGCGATCCGCTTGCGGTGGTACTCCCCGAGGTAGGTCACGACATCCACGCTCGACCCGATCCGGCGCAGCATCTGGCGGGCCGCCGGCAGTGCCGCCCAACCCGACTCGTGACCGTGGGTCAACGCTACGAACCGCCCGATCCCCGGATCCTTGCGCAGCGCCGGTGCCAGCAGACCCAGCGGCGCCGCGGCCCCGAACAACACCGAGTCGCAGCCGTGGCCGGCGGCAATCTCGCGGGCCCGGCGCAACACCGCAGGGGTGGGCAGCATCAGCGAGCCAGGGTGCCGGATCACCGGGAAGGGCTGGGCCGCGTCGAACGCCGGAGCACCGCGCCAGGCCGGGGCGTAGACCACGATCGAGCCGGCCGGCTGGCGGACCGCGAGCGACTGCACGAAGGCCTGGATGCCGCCGGTCCGGGGCGGGTAGTCGTTGGTGATCACGAGGGTCTTGGTCATGGCCCGGCCACCCTAGCCGGTGCCGGATGCAGCGTCTGCCAGTCCTTGGCCAGCGCGATTCGCTGCGCCGCGGTCGGGTGCGAGGCGAACAGCGCATACACCACGGGCGGCGGGTCCGGGTCGGACAGGTTGGTCACCGCGAGCCGCTGCTGCATCGCGATGAAGGTCTCGACGTCCCCGGTCAGGTCCAGCGCGTGCACGTCGGCCCTGGCCTCGACCCGCCGGCTCAGCAGCAGCTGAAGCGGGCCGCCCAGGGTGGTCAGCAACGCCACCAGGGCCAGCACCAGCGGGATCGACCGGGGATCGGCCAGGCTCGACACCCCGGCCCTGGCCAGCACCCCGGGCCGGTTCAGCAGCAGGTAGAGCAGGCACACCACGGCCGCGGTGCCGAGCGCACCGAGCGCGGTGCCGTACCAGACGTCGCGGTGCTTGACGTGGCCCAGCTCGTGCGCCACCACACTACGGATCTCCGCCGGGCGCAGCTGCTCGATCGCGGTGTCGTAGACGACGATCCGCCGGGTCGAGCCGAGCCCGGACACGTAGGCGTTCAGCGCGGTGGTCCGCCGGGACGCGTCCGCGACCAGCACGTCGTCCACCGCGATGCCGTCCCGGTCGGCCAGCTCGAGCAGCGAGCTACGCAGCTCGCCGGCCGGCATCGGGGTGAACTTGTTGAACACCGGCTCGATCAGAACCGGGTAGAGGAACGAGAGCACGATCACCAGCAGCGCGGCCAGCCCGGCCGCCGGCGCCCACCACCACCGCGGCGCCGTCCGCACCAGGGCGTACAGCCCGAACAGCATGATCAGCAAGATGGCCAGCGTGATCCCGGCACCGCGCAGCCGGTCCACGGTCCAGCTGGCCCAGGTCTGGGTGGACAGCCCGTAGCGGCGCAGCACGGTCTCGGCGCGCAGGTCGAACGGCAGCGTGGCCAGCCGACCCAGCACGACCACGGCGAGCGCGGCCAGCAGCACCTGCCAGCCCCAGCCACCGCCGAGCGGCCGGGCCAGCGCACCAACTAGCCTCGCCCCCCACGAGGTCAGCCCGAGCAGCAAGGTCAGCGCCAGCCCGATCACCAGCGAGACGTAGGCGGGTGGGCGGATCGACCGGTGGAACGCGTTGGCCCGCGTAATCTCGGCCGGGCTGAAGTAGGCGTTCGGATCGGGTGCGGTGGATCCGCCGGGCACCGGCGGCAGCGTCCGCCACGGCGTCCACACCGCGACCAGCACCAGCAGCGCAACCAGCAACAGCGCGAGTGCGAGCAAGGCCACAAGCCGCACCCTACTGTCCGTCATTCGGCCAGGTCCCGCAGGTAGGACCGCCACTGGCCGGTGAACTTCTTCGTGGTCAGCTCGAACACCGACTGGAACGCCTGATCGACCTCATCCGCTTCGTCGATGCCGTCGGCCTCCCCGACCATTCGGTAGAACTTGACCAGCTGATCCTCGCCGTACCGGTCGGCGAGCAGCTTGCAGGCCAGCCAGGCACCCTCGTACGCCTCGGCCAGCCGGTCGTTGCTTGGGGCGAAGTCCCGGCTGGTGGGCAGCGTCCTTGGGAGCCGACCACGCCGGACCGAGGCGAACAGATCCTGACCGATCACCGGCACCGATACCGGCACGCCGACATAGGCGACGTAGTCGGCGAACCCCTCGGACAGCCAGGTCGGCGTGGACCCGCTGGCGTCGTGGGTAGCCACGTGGGTGATCTCGTGGGTCATCACCACCCGGCGGCCGTAGCTGCCCAGCTGGGCCCACAGGCTCGGGTTGATGATGACCCGGTCGCCGGCGGACTCGTCGGAGTCCCGGCCGTTCTCCCGCCTGGTCACCGCGGCGATCTGGTCGTAGTAGCCCTCGTCGACGCCGGCCAGCCGCTCCATCTGGGACTGGCTGTTCGGCACCACGATGATCACCTTAGCCGGCCAGTCACTCCCCCAGATCTTGGTGACCCGGGGAACCGCGGCATCGGCCTCGACCGCGAACGGGCGCAGCTGGGCGGTCGAGCGCAGGCCAAGCACCAGGCTGTGGGTCCCCCGCACCACGGTGATCTTGCCGAGGTCCCAGAGCCCGACCTGGCTGCTGCGACCCGTATCGGCCCCGTCCCGATCCGACGCGATGTACCACCGGCCGTTGCGCTGGACCACCGTGTAGTAGAGCTTGAGCCTGGACTTGGCCTGGTCAAAGCCGTCCAGCTCGTAGCGCAGCGCCACCTCGACGGTCCAAGCCGACGTCCCGAGCGCGATCCGCCGGTCGGCCGGCAGCTCGAACGGGTCGGCGACGGTGACCGCGTACTCCCAGGACCGCAGCGGGAGCTCGATCAGCGAGTCGAACGCCTTGGACTGCCGCGCCCGGAACCCGGTCGCCTTCGGGTCCATGGTGGCTAGGTAGGCCGCCTTGTCCTTGGCCAGCACGGCCGCTGCCCTGGCGTCCAGCAGGTCCAGAAGGGCCGCACGGGCCGCGGTGGTGGCTTCCAGGCCCGGCTGGGAGGCGGCCGCGTCCGGGCCGTCAGTGGTACCGGTGGTAGCGGGCGTCGGATCGGGCCGGTCGATCGCCCGCAGCGCTAGGCCGCCCGCGGTGGCGACCGCACCGACCAGCAACGCGGCGACCAGCCCCAGCCGGAGCCCGCGCCTGGGCCGATCCGCGGCCGCGTTCCAGTGCGTCCAGTCGTCCCATTCCCCCTGCTGCGCGCCGGGCAGGAGCTCGCGCGGCTTGGGCGGTAGCGCCGGCTGCGCCTCGGGCGGCACCCATGGGCGTTCGGCCGGGTGCTGCGGTCCGGCCGGGTGCTGCGGTCCGGCCGGGTGCTGCGGTCCGGCCGGGTGCTGCGGTCCGTGTGGTCCGGCCGCGGGTTCGGGTGCT
>JAKEEW010000127.1 GCA_022616375.1 Sporichthyaceae bacterium | reverse complement strand
GAGAGTCGCCATAGCTCCACTATCGACTCCTCCTTCGCCTTGCCGGACGCCGTCTGGATCGCCGCCCGCATCCACCAAGACTTGGGAGACACACCCTAGGCCGGCACGGGCGCATCCACGGGACCCTAGCCGTCGATCCGGGCGAGCAGGCTGCGCAGGTCGTCGGCGTGCTCCTCTTCCTCGGCCAGCAGCTGCTCGATCAGCCGGCGGGTGGTCGAGTCGGCGTCGCCGAGCCAGCGGGCGATCTCGGCGTAGGTCGCGATCGCGATCCGCTCCGCGACCAGATCCTCCCGGATCATGTCGGGCAGGTCCTTGCCTGGTGCGTACTCGGTGTGGCTGCGCTTGGCCAGCACCGCCGGGTTGAAGTCCGGGTCGCCGCCGAGCTGGGTGATCCGCTCGGCCGCCAGGTCGGCGTGCCGCTGCTCGTCGGCGGCGTGCTGGAGGAACTCCGCCGCCACGGTCGGGCCGTGCAGCCCCTGCGCCATGTAGTAGTGCCGCTTGTACCGCAGGACGCACACCAGCTCGGTGGCCAGCACCTCGTTGAGCACGTCGATGACCCGCTCGACGTCCTTGCCGTAGGCGGCGGTCACCGGGCCCGCGTCGAGATGCTCGCGGGCCTGCGCCCGGATCTGGTCCAGATCCATCGCGAACTCGTTCATCCGTCGTCCCTCTCCACGTCGAGCCGGCTCGGGTATACCCAACCGCTATTGGAGCCGCCGTCCGGGCTCGGGGTAGCGCCGCCGGGGATCTTGCACCCGTTCGGCCGAGGCGATCCCGGCGCTCATTCGGAGCACGGCTTGACGCCGGCCAGCTCCAGCGCGGCCAGGTCCTGGCCGCCCTTGGTGAGCAGCTCGAGCGCGGCCTGGTGTAGCTCCTCCGCGCGGGCCGGGCCGTCGACCATGAAGCACCCACCGGTCACCGTGTACCACTCGTCCGCGTCCCGGTACTGGACCCGCAGGAGCACCCGCCCGTCGCCGCCGTCGTCGGACAGCGCGGTCTCCAGGGTGAGCTCGCCGGTGACCACGCCTACCTCGTCGGTCATGACCCCGCCAGGTCCCGGGGTGAAGTGCGACACCGAACGCATCAGCTTTGCCTCCTAGCAAAAACCCAGCATCTCCCGCAGTGCCGCCTTCTCGGTCCAGGTCACGGACAAGTGCCACTCGTACTTGACGGCAATCCAGGACCGGGCATAAGTGCACCAGAACGTGCGGTTGTCCGGCCGCCACTGGTCGGGTGCCTGGTCGCCCTTGGACCGATTGCTGGACTGGGACACGGCGAGTAGCTCCGGGTTTACCAGATCGTTCGCGAACGCCTCGCGCCGGCCGTCGGTCCACTCGTCGGCCCCGGAGCGCCAGGCGTTGGCCAGCGGCACCATGTGGTCGATGTCGATCTGGCCGGGATCGGTCACCAGCTTCCCGTCGTACTGGCTGCGCCACCGGCCCTGGATCGGGCTGCATTGGGATCCGGTTTGCACGTCTTCGCCGTCCCGGCGCAGCACGATCTCACGGGTGGAGCAGTTGTTGCCCTGCGCGGTCTAGTGATCGAACCGGTCCCGGCTGTAGCCGCGCATCGAGTGGTTTGTTTCCACGGCTAACGCGTCCAGCTGCTCGGCGGCCTCGGCCGCGCTTGGCGGCACCGGAGCGGTCAGGTAGACCGAGTCGCAGCCGGCCAGTGCAATCCCAGCTGCCACAACGGCGGCCCAGCCGTGCCGCCGGCTCCACCACAGCAGCCCTTCGGTTGCGCGATCCACGTCGCCTCCGCAGGTCAGGTGGGGTCGATTGCTCCGCATCGTGCCCCATTTGACCCACTACAAACGGCACCGGCGCGCCGATCCCGTCCGTCAGCTGTGGTTAGCCGGCGGTGAGCAAGCGCCGCAGCGCGACGTGCAGGAACGAGTCGGGCGCCTCGGTAGCGCGCCAGGTTCCGAACGCCTGCACCGTGGTCACCGTGCTGGTGAGCGTGCCGAGGTCGGCTGCGGCGAACTCGATGGCCTCCCGGCGTTCGGTGTCGCTAATCCGGTCGTCGTCCACGACCAGCGCCATCGAGAAGTACGAGCGGTGGTCGTCGAACCGGGAAGCCTTCGCCGCCTCCGGCACCCGCTCGCCGATGAACGCGTAGTCGCTGAGGAAGTGGCACTCGTCGTACGTCGGATACTCCAGGTCCGGGGTGAGCTCCGTAGATAACACCCCGACCTCGATCGAGAACCAGCGGCTGAACCTGGCCTTGCGCGGCCACACCACCCAGATCAGCTCCGGCGATCGCGCATACGAGCGTGCGCTGGTCTGCTCGAAGCCCTGGTGCCGGAGAGCGGCCAGGATGATCGACCGCATCTGGGACGCGTTCACGACCTCATCACAAACCGAGACTGTACGAGGTCCTGGCCTCGCTCGGGCCATCTGCGGCGGAGTTTCTCGGCTCCCGGACTCGTAGCACGACCAGCGCGGCCGCGGCCGACATCAGCGCGGCCAGCCCTAGGGTCCAGCGCGGACCCCAGTGCTCGCAGGCCAGCCCGGCGATGACGCCGCCGATCGCGGTGCCGCCCAGGAAGATCAAGATGTAGAGCGCCATCACCCGGCCGCGCAGCTCTGGTGCGGTATGCAACTGGAGGTAGGACCTGGACAGCGTGTTGAACCCGACATTGGTCACGCCGAGCAGCGCGATTGCCGCGATTGCCGCGGCCAGCGACGGCGCCACTGCCACCACCAGGTTCGTCAGACCGAAGCCGATCGCCACCAGCGCGACCAGCTTCGGCCTCACCGCGCTGCGGGTGGCGATCGCGAAACCGCCGGCCAGCGCGCCGAGCCCCAGCGCCGAGGTGAGGTAGCCGTAGGTGGACGCGTCCCCGCCGAACGTGTCCCTGGCCAGGACCGGAAACACCACCCGGAAGTTCTGCCCGAACACCGAGACCGCCGCCACCAGGAGAACCACCGCCTGCAGGTCGCGCCGGGTGCGCAGGTAGTGCAGCCCGTCCCGGACCGCGTGCCGGCTCCGTTCCGGCCCGGATACCGCGGTGTTCACCGGCCGACCGATCAGCAGCAGACCCACGATCACCGGAAGGAACGACGCGGCGTTGACCCAGAACACCGCTCCGACGCCGACGATGGCGATAAGTCCGCCGCCGATGGCCGGCCCGAGCAGCCGGCCGATGTTGGCCACTACCGAGCTCAGCGCGTAGGCGGCGACGTAGTGCTCGCGCGGCACCACGTCGCCGACCAGCACCTGGCGGGCCGTCGAGTCGATCACGGTGACCAGGCCGAGGCCGAGCGCGTGTGCGTAAACCCAGATCACCGTCACCACACCGGTGACCGTCACGACCGCGAGCGCGGTGGCCAGCAGACCGCTCACAGCCTGGGTGCCGATCAGGATCCGGCGCCGGTCCACCCGGTCGACCACGGCGCCGCCCCACAGTCCGAGCCCCAGGATCGGGGCGAACTGCAGGCCGGCGGCGATGCCGACGGCGAGCGGGCTGCCAGTCAGCTCGAGCACCAGCCAGTCCTGCGCAACCCGCTGCATCCAGGTCCCGATCACGCTGATCAGGTGGCCACTGAGGTAAAGCCGGTAGTCGCGGTTGCGAAGCGCCGGCAAGACTCCCATTCGGGCTAGTTATAGCAGGTTTCTTCGACTCCTCGGAGGCGCACGCATGGAAGGCGACGACATCCGCCGGTTGATCATGGGGGAGGAGTGGGTGCGCTCGTCGCCGGGCGGTCGCGATGGTGGTGATGCCAGCGGTGATTCCGGCAGCGGGGATCCGCTCGCACACTTCAGCGCGCTCGCCCGGGAGCACGTCTGGAACACGTTCTGGGTCAGGGACGGGCTCGACCTGCGGATGCGCAGCGCGGTGACGATTGCCGCGCTGGTCTCGCTGGAGGCGAGTGAGGAGCTGGTGGCTCACGTCAACGGCGCCTTGCGAGCCGGACTGCTGTCAAAGGTGGAGATCAGAGAGGCGATCCTGCAGCTCACGCCGTATCTGGGCTACCCGCGGGTGCGGCATGCGCTGGCTCAGGTCAATTCCGACCTCGCGGAGGACGAGAACGGGGACGGGGGCGAGGCGGCCGGGTAAGCACCGGACGTCGATCCCCGACTGTGGTCGTCGATTCCCGACCGCCGTCGGGGAACCCCCGGTGACCCTCGCGGGGGACGAAACGGGGGCCGGGCCGAGGTGTCCCGATAAGCCACCCGACGTCGATCCCCGACCTGGACGTCGATTCCCGACCAGCGTCCCCGGTCGCTAGCCGTTCTACGAGCGCCATGGCTGGGTCGACCAGGGCCTGTTCGACCACCTCGCATCGAGCGCCGCCGGACCGATCCTGGTCCCGTCGCATCGCTACGTCAAACGCGTCGTCGAGCCGGGCTAGCTCGCCGAGTCAGCGTGGGGGAGGGAGGCTGGGCTTGCCGGCTATCGCGTTCTCGGCGTGGTCCAGGGCCCGGATCCGCCACCGCCTGGCGAGCTGCTGTTCCGCCTTGACCGCCTTGGCCGAGCCCGGCCGGTATCGCCGACGCGCCCACGGCGAATGCGGCCGGGCCAACCGGATGGCGCCGACCAGCGCGACGAAGGGCAGGAAGACCCCGAGCAGACCGGTCCAGATCTTCCCCTTGAGCAGGGTGATCAGCACGAGCGTCGCACCGAGCGCGACGATCAGGACGTAGGACCAGGCAAGGTCGTCGCGGAGATGTGATTCACGTCCGAGGCCTCGCCGAACGACGGCAACGGGCACGGGACCCACGTGGCCTCGACGGTTGCCGGCAGCGGCGCCGCGTCCGGCGGCCAGCGCAGGGGTGTTGCGCCGGGCGCCGAGCTGATGAACGGCAAGGTTCTCGACAACTTCGGCAACGGCCAGGAGTCCTGGGTGATCGCCGGCATGGAGTGGGCGGCCACCAACGGCGCCGACGTAATTTCGATGAGCCTGCAGGCCGGCGTCACCGACGGGACCGACCCGGTCTCCCAGGCGGTCAACCAGCTCACCGAGGCGAACGGCGTCTTGTTCACGATCGCGGCCGGCAACTTCGGGTCCGCACGTGAGACCGTCACTGCTCCGGGCGCCGCCAACCAGGCGCTGACCGTGGGTGCGGTCGACAAGTCCGACGTGCTCGCCGGCTTCTCCGGTCGCGGGCCGCGAGCCGGCGACTTCGCGATCAAGCCGGACATCACCGCTCCTGGCGTCGACATCATCGCGGCCCGGGCCGCGGGCACCTCGCTCGGCACCCCGGTCGACGACTCGTACACGATGCTGTCCGGCCCCTCGATGGCCACCCCGCATGTCGCCGGCGCGGCCGCGATCCTGCGGCAGGCGTTCCCTTCGCTCACGCCCGCGCAGCTCAAGGCCGCGCTGATGAGCACCGCGGTGCCCGGTCCGTACAGCGTGTACGAGCAGGGCGCCGGGCGCGTCGACGTCGCCCGCGCGTACTCGCAAAAGGTGTACGCGACCAACTCACCGGCGGACTTCGGCTACTTCCCGTTCCCGCACGACAACGACACCCCGGTCACCCGGACGATCGGGTACGCCAACCACACCGACGCCGATGTCACGCTCGACCTCACGGTGGATGTGACCGCCGAGGACGGCAGCGCCCGCTGACGGCATGATCACGATCAGCGCCTCGTCGGTGACCATTCCGGCCGGGGGCACCGCATCGGTCGACGTCACGGTCGACACCAGGCTCGGTGCCGCGAGCCTGTACGGCGGCGCGCTCGAGGCGCAGAGCGCCGACGGCTCGGTCGTCGTGCGCGTCCCGGTGGGCTTCTACAAGGAAGACGTGCGCTACAACCTGACCGTCGACGGGATCGCCCGCGACGGCCGCCCGGCGCGCGGAATCAGCTGGATCGACATCGTGAACGCGGACGACACGACGCAGTTCACCCGCACCGTCGGCCTCGGCCAGGGCCCGGTAACCGTACGCGTGCCGCCCGGCACGTACAGCGTCATGGGCATGCTGTTCACCTACGACGAGCCGCAGGTGTTCGCGCTGGAGGCCGCGATTGCCGGTGACCCGGAGATCGAGGTCAACCAGGACACGACCTACGTCGCGGATGCGCAACCAGCGACCGAGGTGGTGGCCAACACCGCGCAACCGACCGAGCCGAAGCACTGGGTCATCGGTACCTACCGGGGCGCCGCGGAGCTCGGCAGCTTCGAGAGCCTGCTGCTGGCCAGCCCGCCGATCGATCGGATCTTCGCGGCGCCGACCGAGCAGGTCACGAAGGGCGACTTCGGGTT
>JAKEEW010000790.1 GCA_022616375.1 Sporichthyaceae bacterium | reverse complement strand
TCTGGCCGAGCGGGCGGACGAGCAGTACCGGCAGCAGGTCGCGCTCAAGCTCCTTCGCAGCGGCGGCGCGCTCGATCCCCAGCTGGAGCGGCGGTTTCTCGAGGAGCGGCAGATCCTGGCCTCGCTGGACCATCCCCATATCGCCCGGCTGGTGGACGGCGGGGTCACCGAGGATGCTGTGCCCTGGTTCGCCATGGAGTACGTCCGGGGCGAACGGATCGACCGCTACTGCGACCGGCACTGCCTCCGCGTGGACCAGCGACTGCGGCTGTTCGTGGAGGTGTGCGACGCGGTGCAGTACGCCCACCGGAACCTGGTGGTGCACCGCGACCTCAAGCCGTCGAACATCCTGGTGACCGGCGACGGGCAGGTGAAGCTGCTCGACTTCGGGATCGCCAAGCTGATCGAAGGCGGGCAGGCGGGCGGGTCGGCAGGCGGGCAGGAGGAGACCCAGACCGGCCTCCGTCTGATGACGCCGGAATACGCCAGCCCCGAGCAGATGCGGGGCCAGCCGGTCACGACCGCAAGCGATGTCTACTCGCTGGGCGTGGTGCTGTACGAGCTACTGGCCGCGGAGCGGCCGTACCGCGCAGGGTCGGGCCGCGACATCGATCAGCTGATCGTGGAGCACGAGCCCGCCCGGCCGTCGCACATGGCTGCTCGAGCCGGGAGTTCGGCGGCCGCCGCCCGAGGCACGACCCCTGACCGCCTGCGAAGGCGACTTCAGGGAGATCTCGACACCATCGTTCTGACCGCGCTGCGGAAGGAGCCCGCCCGGCGCTACCAGAGCGCGGAGCAGCTCGCGGCCGACTTGCGGCGCCAGCTCGAGGGCCTGCCGGTCAGTGCCCGGCGCGACACCTGGGCCTACCGCGCCGGCAAGTTCGTGCGGCGGTCGCGCGTCGCGCTCGTGGCCGGCGTGATCGGGGCGGCACTGGCCCTCGGCGCCGTCGCACTGCTCGCGCTGCGGATGTCGGAGCCCAGGCGCATCGAGCTCGGACGCGCGACCCAGGTCACGTTCGACCCCGGCCTGGAGGTCGACCCGGCCCTGTCACCGGATGGCAAGTTCGTCGCGTACGCGAAGGGTCCGCCGGTCCGGATGCGGCTCTTCGTGCGCCAGGTGTCCGGTGGCCAGCCGGTCGCGGTGACCCCGGACAGCGGACCCGCCCAGCGGCAGCCCCAGTGGGCGGCCGATGGTTCGCGCCTCCTCTATGAGGCGGGCGACAGCGTGTACCTCGTCCCCGCGGTCGGTGGAGTGCCGCGGCTGGTCGGCGCCGGTGTGAACACGCGTGCGGGCCCCGGCCTGCGGTACTTGACCACCAAAGCGCTGGCTCCCGACGGTGACCGGTTCCTGTTCAATCGGGTCGATACCATCTTCGTCCAGCCGATCGAGGGGAGCCGGCCGCGGGCCTTGGCGCG
>JAKEEW010000789.1 GCA_022616375.1 Sporichthyaceae bacterium | reverse complement strand
GAACGTCTCCCGGTCCATCAGCTCCCGCGCCGACCCGGGCCCAAACCCCGGCCCCATCGTCCGCCGCGCCCGGACCGCCTGCTGCGGATCGGGACCCGTACCTGCGTGACTGGCACCCATACCTGGATGACTGGTTGGAGCGCTTTGAGCAAACATCGTCCCACATGATAAGGTGCGGACATGACCACAACCACCGCAGCCGCCGCAGCCCCCACCACCCAGCCGGCCCTCAACGGGCATCACAGTTCGGACGACCACGGCGCTCCGTCCGGCTCGCAGAGCGTCACCGTCCGCGTCGGCCAGCGGGCGGGCGAGGGCGACCTCACCGGCACCGACAACCGCGTGCTCCAGTCGGCGGTCGACTACGTAGCGGCGCTTGGTGGGGGGACGGTGCTGATCGGCCCCGGCGTCTACACCATGCGGGACTCGCTCCATCTCCGCTCGGGAGTCACCGTTGCCGGCAGCGGCCCGGATACCGTCCTGCGCAAGGCCGACGCGGCCGTCAGCCGGCTCGTACTCGACGGCGACTACGGCGAGGAGCAGATCACCGTCGCCGACGGCACCGGCTTCGCACCCGAGTGCGGCGTCGCCATCTGGGACGACCGCTCGGGCGGGTTCCACACCGCCGTGGCCACCATCCTGGAGGGCCCCCTACCGCCGACGGTGCCCGAAGAGGCGCTCGGCCACACCTTCCGCGTCAGCGGCCCGATGCAGGGCGACTATCTCGTGTCCAGGAACGCCAGCGCCGCCACGGTCTTCCCCGTGATCAGCGGCTACCACGTGCAAGGTGCGCGGGTCGAGCGCCTCGCCATCGACGGCAATCGCGAGGCCAACGTCGGGCTCACCGGCTGCCGCGGTGCCGGCATCTTCCTTTATAGGGGGCACGGCACCGCCATCGCCGATTGCGTCGTGCGCAACTACAACGGCGACGGCATCAGCTTCCAGCAGTCGCACGACGTCCACGTCGAGCGCTGCGAGGTGTCCGGCTGCGCGCAACTGGGCATCCACCCCGGCTCCGGCAGCCAGCGGCCGGTGGTGCTGGACTGCTACAGCCACGACAACGGCACCAT
>JAKEEW010000126.1 GCA_022616375.1 Sporichthyaceae bacterium | reverse complement strand
GGGCCGAACACCATGACGAGCACGGCGGCCCACAGCAGCGCCCGCACCGTCAGGTAGACGGGGCCGTGGCCGAGGTTCGCGCTCGGGTCGTCGATGACCCAGGACCGAACCGCGTCGACCATCGCCGACACCGGCTGGTTGCGGGCGACCGGCTGCATCCAGCCCGGCATCGTGTCCACCGCCACGTACGCGCTGGACACGAACGTGAGCGGGAACACCAGGAGCGACATGCCCTGGGCGGCCTGGGCGGAGCCGCCCAGCAGGCCGATCGTGATGAACATCCACGTGAACGCGAATCCGAAGATCACGCACAAGCCGAGCGCGACCAGCAAGTCGCCGAGAGGGCCGGCGGGCCGGAAACCGATCGCCAAGCCGATGGCGGTGGTGACGAGGACGCCCCACGTGACGAGCGCAGTCTCCGCCAGCGCTCTGCCGGCGGCGAGTGCCGCTCGCGGTATCGGCAACGACCGGAAGCGGTCGCCGCCGCCGCGTTGGAGGTCCTCCGCCACGCCGGCGGCGGCCGCCATGCCGGAGAACAGTACGCCGGCAACAACGAATCCGGGGACCATGAAGTCGACGTAGCTGACACCGTCGGACCGGCCGATCGCGCCGCCGAAGACGTAGCGGAAGATGAGCAGGAACATCGCTCCTTGGACGGTGGCGACGACCAGCAGCTGCGGAGTGCGGGCGAACGCGGTCATCGTGCGTCGCGCGACGAGGCCATGCACGCCAAGGCGATCGCGGATCGGGCCGGCATCAACGCCACCGACTGGGAGTGCCTCGACGTGCTCGATTGGACGGGGCCGATCACGGCGGGTGAGCAGGCCCGGCAGCTGGGCATCACCTCGGGCGCGGTCACCGGCGTGATCGACCGGCTCGAGCGGGGCGGCTGGGTGCGGCGGGCGGTCGATCCCGCCGACCGCCGGCGGGTGATCGTCGAGCTTGTCCCACCGGGACCAGACAGCCCGAACTCCGAACGCTACGCCGAGATGGCGGAGCTGTTCGGGCCG
>JAKEEW010000788.1 GCA_022616375.1 Sporichthyaceae bacterium | reverse complement strand
CGCCACGATGCCTGACACCACCACCGCCGCCGCGAGCGTGATGGCGAACTCCAGGAACAGCGAGCCGGTGAGCCCGCCCTGGAAGCCGATCGGGGTGTACACCGCGGCCAGCGTGATCGTCATCGCGATGATCGGTCCAGTCAGCTCCCGGGCGCCCACCAGGGCCGCCTCGATGCGCGACTTGCCCAGCCGCACGTGGCGCTCGACGTTTTCCACCACGACGATGGCGTCGTCCACCACCAGACCGACCGACAGCACGATCGCGAGGATGGTCAGCAGGTTGAGGCTGAAGCCGAACGCGAACATCACGATTCCGGCCCCGATCAGCGAAACCGGCATGGCCACCAGCGGCACCAGCGCGGTGCGAATGGAGCCCATGAACAGGAACACCGCCAGGCCGACGATCATCATCGTCTCGACCAGGGTCTTGGTGATCTCCTGCAGCGCGTCGCGCATGAACATGGTCCCGTCGTAGACCAGGATCATTTCGATGTCTTTGGGCAGGCTCGGCCGGATGCGCTCCATCCCCTCGCGCAGGTTGCCGGCCACCTCGATCTCGTTGCTGCCGGGCAGCGGCCACACGCCCAGGTAGACACCTTCCTTGTCGTTGTACTTCGCGACGAAGTCCGCCTCCTCGGCTCCCAGCTCGACGCGCGCCACATCGCTCAGACGCACGATCGCGCCCCCGCGGTCGGCGACGATGAGCTCGGAGAACTCCTCCACCGAGCGCAGGTCGGTGTTCGCCAACAGGTTGACCTGAACCATGTCGCCCTTGGTCTGGCCCACCGCAGCCAGATAGTTGTTCCGCTGGAGCGCGGCGTGCACGTCACCCGGCGCAAGGTTGACCGCGGCGAGCCGGTCCGGGTCGATCCAGACCCGCATGGCAATCGGACGGCCGGCCTCGACGGTCACTCGTTGCACGCCCTGCAGGGTGGAGAGCTGGGGCTGGATGTTTCGCGTCAGCCAGTCGGTGATCTCCGGAACCGTGCGCTCGGGAGAGGTGAAGCTGAGATAGAACGTGGCATAGGGCCGGTCGGCGCGCTGGACCTCGACCACCGGCGGCTCGGCCTCCTGGGGCAGCTCCGCGCGAACCTGCTGCAGCCGGGCGGTGACTTCAGCCAGCGCCGCCGTGCTGCTGTGGTTGAGCTGGAGTCGGATCGTCACGGTGCTGACCCCGGCCCGGCTGGTGGACTCGACATAGTCCACCCCGCCGATGGCCGACACCGCGCGCTCGATGGGGGTAGTGAGGAAGCCGCGGACGGTCTCGGCGCTGGCGCCGAAGTAGACCGTGGTGATCACCACGGAGGTGCTCTCGACCTGGGGATACTGTTGCACCGGCAGGCTGGTCAGGGCCCGCCAGCCCACCAGGACCAGCGCCAGGTTGACGACGACCGCCAGAACCGGGTGGCGGATGAAGGTGTCCGTAAAGGATCGCATGCCGGTCACTTGGCCTCAGCCGACTCAGGGGCCGACGAGTCGGCCGATTGGGGTGCCGACGAATCGGCCACCGCCACCAGCACCGACTCGCGCAACTTGAAGGAGCCCGAACTCGCCACCTGCTCACCGGCGGTGAGCCCGCTCAGGATCAGGACCGTGTCGCCGAGCACCGGGCCGCTCTCGACCCGGCGCACGTGCGCGCGGGGCTTGCCGGTCGAATCGGCGGCGATCACGAAGACGTGATCGCCCCCCGGGCCCTTGCGGAGCGCGCTGACCGGGACGGCGACGACCTGGCT
>JAKEEW010000787.1 GCA_022616375.1 Sporichthyaceae bacterium | reverse complement strand
GGCCAGGTCGTCCCCGGGCAGGTACTCCATGGCCAGGTAGAGCAGGCCGTCCGCCTCGTCGGCGGTGTAGACCTGGACCACGCTCGGGTGCCGCACTCGCGCAACCGACATCGCCTCGCGCAGGAAGCGACCGCGGAAGGCGCTGTCCTTGGCCAGGTTGGGCTTGAGCACCTTGACCGCGTCGAGGCGGTTGAGCATCCGGTGCCGGCACAGGTACACCTCGCCCATTCCGCCGACGGCGAGGCGACGCTGCACCTCGTACGCCGCGAACCCGGCGCCCGGGGAGAGCATGCTCATGGCACCGGGGTGGACATGTCCGCGGCCAAAACGGCGATCCGGTCTGCGACCTCTGCCGCAGATGGACGGTGCGCAGCCTCGGCGAGGCAGTCGTACACGATGCCGCGCAGCGGCTCGGCCAGGGTTGGCGATAACCGGACCCGGGTATTCACGACGTGGCGAATGGCCTGGACGCCGTCGCGGTCGGGCAGGCTATCGCGGCCGTGGCTGCCCGAGGCGACCCAGTGCATGAGGACGCCGATCGACCATACGTCGTGCCCGGTCACCGGCGGTTCGCCGAGCAGCGCGGCCGGGTCGGCGAAGGCCAGGTCGTGAGTGCTCGCGTGGCCGGAGTGGCGTAGGCCGGGTGCGATGAGGTGGTTCAGGTCCGGGTCCGACAGCTTCGCCCCGTACGGGTCGAGCAGGACGTTGCCCGGCTTCACCGCGCCGTGCACGACGCCCGCGAGGTGTAGCGCGGCCAGTGCCCGGGCCGCGTCGCCCACCGCCCGCACCTGCAACGCAGCGTCCACCACCTGCGCCGGCTGCGCGAGCGAGCCGCCCGCCAGGAACTCCATGCCACAGTAGACGACCCCGTCGTGTTGACCGACGTCGTATAGCGGGATCAGGTACGGCGAGCGCACCGCGCCGCACTCGCGCAGCCGGGCCACCGCGCGCCGAAACATGTCCGATGTGGACTCACGGGCGAACACCTTGACCGCGACGACGTCAACCTCGCAGGTCAACCGCGGCGGGCGACGGGCCAGGAACAGCCGACCGTTCCCGCCGGCACCGATCGGCCGGAGGAACTCGTAGTCGGCGATTCCCTGCATCAGCTGCTCCGCTGGACGCGCCGGGTCAGGACCGGCCTGAGTCGGGTGCGATCGCCTCCACGCGGAACCACCGGCGCCCCATGGTCACCTGAGTGCCCGGTCCGATCACGACTGGATAGTGTGGGGTGAGCTGGCGCACCTGCGGGTCGCCGGGAAACTGCACGTAGGT
>JAKEEW010000786.1 GCA_022616375.1 Sporichthyaceae bacterium | reverse complement strand
GTAGGGAGCTTCCTGAAGCTGGTGGCGATCGAGCACTCCGTCTTCGCGTTGCCATTCGCGTACCTGGCCGCGCTCACTGCGATGGCCCGCCTCACCGGCCGGGTCAATTGGGTCGACCTGTTGCTCATCACCGTGGCGATGGTCGGCGCCCGTACCTTCGCGATGGCGACCAACCGAATCGTCGACCGAAACATCGACGCGCGTAATCCCCGTACGGCGAAGCGCGAGCTTGTCACGGGGGCGGTTTCGTTGCGGACTGCGTGGATCGGAGCCGCTGTCGCGCTTGCCGTGTTCCTGGTCGCGGCCGCCGCCCTCAATCCGCTCTGCCTCACCCTGGCACCGCTGGCGTTGGTGCCACTGGCCGGGTACCCGTACGCCAAGCGGTTCACCTCGTTCCCGCACGGCGTGCTCGCCCTGGCCCAGCTGATCGGGCCCGTGGGCGCCTGGCTCGGCGTGACCGGGACGCTGGCCGGCTCCGGACCGGGCTGGGTGCTCGGCATCGCGGTCGGGCTGTGGATCGGTGGCGTCGACCTCATCTACGCGTGCCAGGACGCGGAGGTGGACCGCGAGATCGGGGTGCGCAGCGTGCCCGCTCGATTCGGGGTGCGGTTCGCGCTGCGGCTGTCGATCGCCGTGCACGTGGTGACGTTCGGGCTCTTCGTGTGGTTCGGGGCACTGGTCGGGCTGGGTTGGCTCTGGTGGATCGGGCTGGTCCTCGCCGGCGCCGCGTTCGTCTACGAGCACGCCATCGTCCGCTCCGTCGACCTGTCCCGGGTGAACCGGGCCTTCTTTACTGCCAACGGTTTTGTTGGTATCGCGCTGTTCGTGTTCGCGCTGGCCGACCTCGTGGCACGGCTGGGACTACGGCCCTGAGCTGATGCTCGGCTACGGTCTAGGCGTGCGTACACCGTGGATTGTCGGAGTCTCCGGAGCTTCGGGGACGCCGTATGCCGCTGCGGTGCTGCGCGCGTTGCTGGAGGCCGGATGCGCGGTGGACCTGGTGGTCTCACGGGCGGCCCGGCTCACCATCCTCGACGAAACCGGGGCTAAGTTCCGTGATGCGCACTGGCGTGACGACCTCGCCACCTGGTTGGGCATCGGTCTGGCCGCCGCTGACCTGGTGCACTGGCCCGCCGGTGATCTGGCCGCCGGGCCGAGCTCCGGCTCGTATCCCGCCCGCGGGATGGTGGTCGTTCCGGCAAGTACGGCCGCCTGTGCCGGCATCGCGATCGGGCTGTCGAAGGATCTGCTGCAGCGGTCGGCCGAGGTGACGTTGAAGGAGCACCGTCGTCTGGTCGTGGTTCCGCGTGAAACACCGGTGACCCGTAGCCACCTGCAGCACCTGCTTACGTTGCACGACCTCGGCGCCGTCGTCCTGCCGGCGAGCCCGGGCTTCTACTCCGCCGGTGCCCGGGCCAACGCCGCCGAGCTGGTCGACTTCGTCGCCGGCAAGGTACTCGACGCTATCGAGGTACCGCACACGCTGTTCACCCGCTGGAAGGGTCGCTAGCCGGCCAGTTTCGCGGTCGATCGATGCGAGTGCCGGTGGCGTGGTAGCTGGCTACGAACGGGCGAGCGTGTGACGAGAGAGATCAACCCCGGCGCGCGTGTTGGGGGGTTTCGACCGTCAGGCCCTCTTCGCCCTCAAGCAGGGCGCGGACCTCGGACTCGCGGAATCTGCGATGTC
>JAKEEW010000125.1 GCA_022616375.1 Sporichthyaceae bacterium | reverse complement strand
GGCTGGGCGGTGCAGCTGCCTGCGGCCGCGGCAGCCGGCGTTGGGGTAGCGATGCTGGCCGCGGCCGGGATTGCCAAGGCGTTCACCGGCGACGGCGCGGACTACGTCGGCGCCGGATCGCCCGAGGTCCGCCGCGGCACCGTGCAGGCCAGGCTGGTCGACCGGCTGGCCTCGGCGGCCGAGCGGCTGGCCGCGATGGTGCCCTCGTTCGCCGGCACCGCGCTTGGCTCGTCGGTCATCGAGGCATCCACCGGGGCGGCCGCGGCGGTGGACTCGGCCCGCCGGCTGGCCTCGGCCATCGATGCGATCGACAACGCACTGGAGGCGGCCGCGAGCACGCTGCGGGCCGACACCGGCTGGTCGCCACGGTCGAGCCAGTCGCGTAGCGAACGCGAGGCCGTGGTGCGACGGCTGACCGAGCGGCGCGAACTGCTGCTGTCCAGGATCGAGGCCGCGTATCTCGGCGCCGAGGAGGTGCGGGCCAAGCTGCTCGAGGTCTCGGCCGCCATGCAGACCCCGAGTCTGGACCCGGCCGCCGACTCCGGGCTGGCGGAGGTCAGCCAGAACCTGGAGACCCTGCGCCAGGGATTGGCCGAGCTGGAAACCGCAGCGTCCGCGTCCGGTCTACCCGACCGTCTGGACCGCCCGCCTAGCTAACCGTCCCGCGGCAGCAGACCCGCCACCAGATCGCTCGGCCGCAACCGGATCGGGAACGGCCGGGTCACGGTCAGCTCCTGATCGCCCGTGATCTCGGCCAGTTGCTCGTACTTGCCGTCGACGAGATCGAACACCGTCACCATCGGATCGCTAGAGCTCGCATCCACCAACCAGAACGACGCCGCCCCGAACCGCTCGAACGCGGCGAGCTTGAGGTTACGGTCGATCAGCCTGGTGCTCGGCGAGGCGACCTCAATTGCCAGCACCGGCGCGGTAGGCAGATTCTTCGGGGTCAAGTCGTCGTAGCGGGCCACCAGCACGTCCGGCTGCAACTCGGTGTCATCGGCCAGCTGGACGGCGAACGGAGCGATGACCACCCGGAGGTCAGCCGGACAAGCTTGCCGCAGCAACACGGCAAGCGAGAGCGCCACCTCCTGATGCGACCAGGCGGGCGCGGGGGTCACGATGAGATTCCCGTCGAGCAGCTCGTAGCGGTGCCCGTCATCGGGGAAGTCTTCGAGGTCTGCCACGGTGAAGGGCCGGCCGTAATCCGGCGGTAGCGCGGGCGCGGTCATGACGCTCATACTGCCTCCTCAGCTCCATGCCGGACAGCATGACCCGAAATCAAAACTGATGCGTGCGTCATCCACAGCCGGGGGTTAGTCCACAAGCCAGGCCCGCATCAGCTCGTCGCACCGGTAGATCTGGCTAACCTCCACGTACTCGTCCTTGGTGTGGGCCAGGTGCGGATCACCAGGCCCGAAGTTGACCGCAGGCACGCCGAGCGCGGAGAAGCGTGCCACGTCGGTCCAGCCGAGCTTCGGCTGCGGCGGCGTGCCCATCGCTGTCACGAACGCGGCCGCGGCCGGCCGGTTCAGGCCGGGCAGCGCACCGGGGGCCGAGTCCGTGCGCGTGACGTCGAAACCGGTGAACACGTCGTGGACATGAGCCAGCGCCTCCTGCTCGGAGCGGTCGGGAGCAAATCGGTAGTTGACCGAGACCACGCACTCGTCCGGGATCACGTTGCCGGCCACCCCACCGCTGATTCCGACCGCGTTCAGGCCCTCCCGATACTCCAGTCCGTCGATGACCACCCGGCGCGCCTCGTACGCCCGCAGCCGGTCGAGCACTACGCCGGCGTCGTGGATCGCGTTGCGACCCATCCACGCCCGGGCCGAGTGCGCCCGCGCGCCGGAGACCTGAACCTTGATGCCCAGCGTGCCCTGGCAGCCGCCCTCCACGGTCGCGTTGCTCGGCTCCATCAGCACCGCGAACTCACCGGCCAGCCAGTCCGGATGCGCGGCGGAAATCAGCCCGAGACCGTTGCGCTCGGACTCCACTTCCTCGCACTCGTAGAACACGTACGTGACGTCCCGGTTTGGCTCCGGCACCCCGGCGGCCAACCGCAGCGCGATCGCCACCCCGCCCTTCATGTCGCAGGCACCGAGCCCGTAGAGCCGGTCGCCGTGCCGGCGAGACGGCAGATTCGCGGCCAGCGGCACGGTGTCGATGTGCCCGGCGATGACGACCCGGTCGGGCCGGTCCAGGTGGGTCCTGGCCACCAGCGAGTGACCGAGCCGATCCACCCGCAGATGGGGCAGGGTTCGCAGGGCCGCCTCGATCTCGTCGGCCAACGCCTGCTCGTTGCCGCTCACCGACTCGACGTCCACCAGCGCCGCGGTCAGCTCGACCGGATCGGCAGTCAGATCAAACGCACCCATCGCCGCCTACACCGCCAGCCCGTGACCGCGCAGGATGTCGTTGAGCTGTGCCTTGTCGTGCCGTTCGCCCTCCGCGAGCCGCTTGATGACCAGCACGCACGGCAACCCGAACGCGCCGCCGCCGAACTTCTTCAGCCGGGTTCCGGACACTGCGACCGACCAGGGCGGGATCCGCCCGCGGCCGAGCTCGGCCCCGGTCTCGGCGTCGATGACCGGCATCGACCTGGACAGGATCACGCCGGCACCGACCACCGCGCCCGGACCGACCCGAGCACCCTCGATGATCATGCAGCGGCTCCCGATCAGTGCATCGTCCTCGATCACGACCGGGACGGCACTGGGCGGCTCGAGCACTCCGCCGATGCCCACCCCGCCGGACAGGTGCACCCGCTTGCCGATCTGCGCGCAGGAGCCGACGGTGGCCCAGGTGTCCACCATCGTGCCCTGGTCGACGTAGCCGCCGATGTTGATGAACGACGGCATCAGCACGACTCCGGGGGCCAGGTAGGCGCCCCAGCGGGCGATCGCGCCCGGCACCACCCGGACCCCGTCGAAGCGGCGCTTGAGCGGCATCCGGTCGTGGTAGCGGAACTCGCCGGCAGCCGACTCGGTCATTCCGAGCAGCTTGAACGACAGCAGGATCGCGCGCTTGGCCCGCTCGTCCACAATCACGTCGGTGGTGCCGGGATCGGCGGACGCGGCCCGGGCCACGCCCGCGTCGAGCAGGTCGACCGCCGCGGTCACGGCCTTGGCCGCATCAGTGTCCGCCGGGCTCAGCTCGCCCCGGCGGTCCCACAACTCGTCGATGCCGGCGTCGATCGGGCTGACGTAGCTGGTCTCGGTCGGCCGGGCGGGCTGCGGCTCAGTCATGTCCGCTGAGCCTAGCCGTGAGCAACTGCTAGCTCGGGAACTCCGCCTGGATGACGGACAGGATGTTGCCGGCGGGATCGGTGAACCAGGCGATGTCCGGGCCTTCCCCGCGCCAGATGCCCTTCTCGTCGGTCTTCAGCTCGCCCTCGTAGTGCTCGAACTGCACGCCGCGGCTGGTCAGCTCGTCGACCGCCTTCTCCACGTCGGTGACCGGGAAGTTCAGGATCGTGAACGTCGCCGGCTCGTGATTCGACTTGGGGTAGGCCAGCACCCGGCCACCGCCGGCCAGGTGCAGGATCAGCATCCCGTTCTCCTCGGTGACCTCGAGCCCGAGGGTCTCGCCGTAGAACTGCCTGGCCTGCGCGATGTCTGGCACCGAGAATCCGGAAAACGCCTTCGAATCGGTGAACATCTCGTTCGCTCCTTCCGCTTGCGTCCCGGACAGCACGCTACCCAGCTATCGGCGGATCATCCGGCCGCTAGTCCAACCGGGCGGCCGGCGAGG
>JAKEEW010000124.1 GCA_022616375.1 Sporichthyaceae bacterium | reverse complement strand
GCTGGGCCGAGCGCATCCAGGCGATCGCCCAGACGGGCCTGGCCTACGCCCGCGACCCGTTCGACCTGGAGCGCTACCGCGCGCTGCGAGCCCTCGCCGTCGAGATCGCCGCGGCCCACCTGGAGTTGCCGGAGGGCGGCCGCCGGCGCCTGGAGGAGCTGTTCGCGGCCGACGCGGGCTACCCCACTCCCAAGGTCGACGTGCGGGCGTTCGTCAGCCGGGACCGCGGCGACGGCGACCGCCAGGAGGTGCTGCTGGTCCGCGAGCGGGTCGACGGGGGCTGGTCGCTGCCGGGCGGCTGGGCCGATCCGGGCTGGTCGCCGGCTGAGATGGCGGTCCGCGAGGTGGCCGAGGAGTCCGGCTACCAGGTCCGCGCGGGCCGCTTGCTGGCGCTGTGGGACCGGGGGCGCCACAACCCCGGCCCGCCGCTGCCGGCCGTCTACAAGGTCTGCGTCGGCTGCACCGTGACCGGCGGCCGGCCGGCGGCCGGGGTCGAGACCCTGGCGGTCGGCTGGTTCCCGCTGGGCGAGCTGCCCGAGCTCTCCAGCACGCGCGTGACCGCGGCGCAGATCCGCCGCCTCGCGCACCTCCACGCCCACCCGGAGCTGCCACCCGACCTGGACTGACACGCCGACTCCGAGCGTTTCGGACCTATCGAGGTGCTTGACAAGTTCGAGATGATCTTCGAGGACTTGTCGTCACTCACGGGAGGGAACGCAGTCAGCATGCTATTGAACAAGGCTGCCCGGCTGGCGGGGCTGCTCGGGGTCCTCGTCCTGCTCGCCTCGGGCGTCACCCAGGTCGCGGCCGTGGCGGCACCGGCCAGCGCCGGCACCGTCAACTTCCAGGCCGATCCGTGCCCCGACGGGCACGCGCCGGGAACCCCCGGTCACCCGGCCACCACGGCCCCGACCACCAGCACCAGCACCAGCACCACGACCACGACAGAACCTTCGGGTGGCCCAGCCAACCGGTCGGGGGCGGACGTGGGCGGCTCGACCGCATCCCCCGATGCGGCGAATTCCACCGAGACGGCCCAGTCCAACGAGAACGCGGCGAAGCCTGACGCAAAGGCCGGCTCCAGCGCCGCACCCGACGCCATCGTCAGCCACAGCCCGGTCAGGAACATCCAGCTCGCCGGCGCGAGGCCGGACTGCGTCAAGCACCCGGGCCAACTGCCGTTCACCGGCGCCAGCACCGGGCCGCTGCTCGGCCTCGGCGTCGCGCTCGTCGTCGCCGGCGCGGTGAGCCTCGCCCTCGCGCGCCGCCGCTCCGCGCGGTCGCTGTAGCCCAATCCTCCCCGGCGTGCGCGGCGTGCGCGGCAGCGCCTCTCACGCCGGGTTCGGCCTGTAGAGAGACGAAGGGAAGCGTCAGCATGCTCTCGAAGAGATGCGGCCGCCTCGTTGGGCTCCTCGGAGTCCTGCTCCTCCTGAGCCTCACCGCGGTCGCCGCCCCGGCCTCGGCGCAGGAGGCGATCCTGGGGAACAGCGGGACGGTCAAGATCCACAACACCGAATGCGAGCCGGACCCGATCACCGAGGACGACCCCAAAGTCTGCGCCTTCCACATCCATGCGCTGTTCTTCGCACCCCGGCAGAAGCTGACCTACACGGTCAGCACCCAGCCCGGCGGAAAGGTCGTCCTCAGGGGGACGATTGTCACCGACAGCAACGGCAACGGCCGGGACCCGGCGACCACGGCATACAAGCTGCCCGACGGGATGTACAAGCTGAACGTCGCCACCAAGGGCCCGCAGACCATCCTGACGCGGGACAAGTCGAAGGTCTTCACCGTGGACTGCGGGCCCGGTCCGACAACCACCACGAGCAGCTCGACGACGACCAGCAGCAGCAGCACCAGCTCGACCAGTAGCACGAGCAGCACCAGCAGCAGCTCGACGACCAGCAGCACGGCCCCGCCGACCACCACGGGGCCGACGACCACCTTCCCGCACGTCATCCCCACGACGCCGCCGTGCCGCGACCTGGTGAGCCCCTTGCCGTTCACCGGCAGCCGCACCCTGCCGCTGGTCGGGCTCGGGATCGCGTTGCTGATCGTCGGTGCCGCGGCCGTGCGCGCCGCTGGCCGCCTGCGACCGCTCCAGTTCCGGGCCGTGCGGTTCAGATCGTTGGGTTACAGCTTCGGGTGAGGCATTGAGGCGGCAGGCGCAAGGGGCACGCCGGCCGGCGTGCCCCTGCTGCTGTGGGCCGTTGCCGCCGGGGTCAGACCGACCGCAGGAGGTGCGCGTCCGCTCCACAGCAGCAGACACCCTGTCCGACCAGCCACGTTCGGCCTGGCCAGCCGGCCAGCAAGCCACTCGGACCTCGACGCGGCGCACGGCGGCGGTCGGGCTGACCGAGCGCGGGTCCCTCCTTGCTGGTGCCCT
>JAKEEW010000785.1 GCA_022616375.1 Sporichthyaceae bacterium | reverse complement strand
TTGGTCGGGGTGAGCCAGGCCTGTCCCCAGGCGCGCTCGTCAGTGGCGACGGTGACCAGCGTTGTGGCGACATCGACGATCGAGGTCCAGCTGTGGGATTGGTCCAAAGCCGCCGGCACGTACGCTCGCTTGCCGGCCACTAGCGGCTTGGTGAGGACAACGGTGACGATCGAGTTCGCCTCGATATAGTCGCTCGAGCGGATCTCGGTGGTGCGGATCCGGCCGGCCTGGTGCGCGGCCAGAGCAGCGCGCCACATGTCCGCGCGGAGCCGCAACTTGGGATGGGTCGCCGCCAGCGGGGTGGCCGTAGTGATCGGTGCGTCCACCGGGCCGTAGCCGTACAGGTTGCTCGCGGTGGCCAGCACCGCCCCGGCGCGCTCCGCGGCCACGAGTAGAGCCGAGGCCAGCGGGGGCCAGTCGGACAGCCAGCGGTGATACAGCGGATTGGCGCAGTTGTACAGTGCGGCGGCTCCGGCCGTCAGGACCGAAAGCCGGTCCGCATCGGCGGCATCGGCCGCAACTGGCTCGATCGCCTGGTGCTCCGGTCCGATGCCGCGACGGCTGACGATCCGAACCCGCTCGCCCCGCTCGGCCAGCAGCCTCGCCGTCGCGGACCCGACCGGGCCCGCACCGACGATCACATGCAGCGACATCGCGCCTCCCATCCCCGATCATCCGCCGCGGCCGCGCAGCTGCCGGCATCCCTGCCCGCGCGTGGGATCACGATATGTGCACCCTGCCAAGCGGGCATTCACTACCTCCAGGTCAGATGGCCCCATGAGATGGCGGGCGGGTCTGTTGCATTATAACGATCGCAGGTGCAGCGTGGACGCCCCACCCGCCATGCAAGAATCCACCCGGCGGATTCGGTCGTGCAGCGGTAGGCGCCGGAGCGATTACTGCCTCACCACCAATTGGGTGAGTCGAGGCCAAGGAATAGCTCCTCCCGGATTCATGGACCGTCTACCGGGCCGACCCTGCCTGTCCACTTTGGGTCGCTATACCCGTACCTGTCAGTGGGAGTGAACGAGAGAGGGCGGCATCGTGAACGTGCTCAGGCTCTGCTCGGTGTTCCAGCCGCCAGCCTCTGCGATCGCCGGCCGAGGCGCCCGGTTCGACCCCATCGGGGGGATGCAGACCCACACTCATGAGCTGACGTTGGCGCTGGACCGGCTGGGAGTCGTCCAGACCGTGGTCACCACCCGTCCACCGACCGTCGACCGGGAGCAGACCATCGGCGTGCGCAGCCGAGTCATCAGGTTAGGTCTGCCGGTGCCCTGGTTTCGGCAGCTGTACAGCTGGCCAGCTGCCGGTCTGCTGCCCAGGTTGGCCGCGGACGCCGACCTGATCCATGCGCATCTTGGTGAGGATCTGGCGGTGGTGCCGCTGGCGTTGCGAGCCGCGCGGCGCCATAACCTGCCGCTGGTGCTGACCGTGCACACCAGTGTGCGGCACACACTCGCGGTGACCGGACCGCGCTCGGCGTTGCTCGCGACGGTTGGTGGGGCGTTGGAGCGGCGCGGCGCCGCCGCCGCCGCCGCGGTGATCGCGCTCGCACCGCGGCTGGCCGAGCTGATTCGCGCCGACGGGCGAACCGGCCCCGTCTACGTGGTGCCCTCCGGGGTCACGTCGGCCAGGCCCGACAGCGATGGTGATGAGGATCTTCTTGCGGGTATCCCGCGGCCGCGTGTGGTCTTCCTCGGCCGCCTGCACGCACAGAAGCAGGTCGACACGTTGGTGCGCGCTGCCGGTCAGCTGCCCGACACCCAGATCGTGTTGGTCGGCGACGGTCCAGAGCGAGCAAGTCTGCAGCGGCTGGCCCAGCGGCTGGGTGTCGCGGCTCGGGTACGGTTTCTCGGGTTCGTTCCGCACGAGCGAGTCGCCGGCTTGCTGCGCGGCGCCGACGCCCTTGCCCTGCCCTCCCGGTACGAGGAGCTGGGCACGGCGTTGCTGGAAGGAATGCAGGCAGGGCTGCCGATTGTGGCCTCCGCCACCGGTGGCGTCCGCCAGGTCATCGATGACGGCCGGACCGGACTGCTGGTCCCGCCCGGAGACCCAAGCGTGCTCGCAGCCGCTCTGCGGCAGGTTCTCACCGATTCGACCTTGGCTGCCCGGCTCGGCGGCGCGGCCCGGATCGAGGCCACTCGCTATGACTGGACGGATCTGGCTGACCAGATCCTGGTGATCTACAACAGTGTGTTGCACACCGGCGGCCGACAGCTTCGGGCCGAGGCTGTCACGTGACGGCGAGCCCGCCTGGTCTGAGGCGAGGTGGCAACCGGTACTGGCCCAGCTCGCGCCTCGTGGTGGCGGGCGTCGTACCGCCAGCAGCTGTTGACACGATCACGTGATCGGGCGAAGGCTAGTCGAGGTTGCCCGGAGGAGGTCGCGATGCCACTGGCCGGTCGGGACGACGCGGCGGCCCGGAGTTCTGAGGACGCGGCGATCGACCACATTGCGAGCGCTCTCACGAGCGAGTACGCAGGCTCCAGAAGCGACCGAGAGGTCGTTGCGGCCGTCACAGTCGCGCACCAGAGATATGCCGACGCCCCGATTCGCGACCTCGTACCCCTACTGGTCGAACGGGACGCCCGGCGATCGTTAAGCACCCGTTGAGTGGTTGCCGAGAACACCGCTCGGCCCGCTGCCGCCATCCGCATCGGCCCCACGGCCGCCACCGCGACGCCGAGTTCGGCCGCGCCGGCCACGGCCGCGGCCTCGTCGGACCCGGCGGGTAACTCGACCATGACGTGCACGCCGGCCGAGATGCCACGGATCCGGTCCTGCGACTCCATCCACTCGGTGCCGGTCAGCCCGGTGCCCTGGCGGCCCGCACGGACCTGACCTCATGCCCCGACCGGTGACCGCCCGAGGACGCGGATCGTGGACCAGCGGCCAGGCTAGAGCCCGCCCGGTGAGGTCGTCTCGGACGGGGCGGGCCAGTGTTCGGGATTGTTCGGAATCCCCGGTTGGGCGGGGCCGGAGCTGGCAGCGTTGTGTGGTTTCGCCGGGTATCTGTGGTACCCACCCTGGTCCCGAGCCACAGGAGCGGAGCATGAAAGCCATCTCCGGAATCGCCGCGGTTGTCCTCACTGGTGGGTTGCTGACGTTGGG
>JAKEEW010000784.1 GCA_022616375.1 Sporichthyaceae bacterium | reverse complement strand
TCGGCTTCGAGAATGCCCGGGCTACTTGTCTCCGTCAGCGCCGTTGCGGTGCACCCTAACAGCCAGTCGGACCGGATCATTAGGCTAGACCGCATGTGTGGGCGGTACTCCTCGAGCCGGGATCCGGGCGACCTCGTAGCCGAGTTCGAGATCGAGCAACCGTTTACCGACGACAAGCTGATCTCGCCGGACTACAACGTGGCGCCGACCAAGCCGGTCTACGCGGTGCTCGAACGGTTCCCCCGCGACGCCGAGGGCAACAAGATCGCCGATGCCGATCCGGTCCGCCGGCTCGAGGTGGTCAGCTGGGGCCTGGTGCCGTCCTGGGCGAAGGATCCGAGCATCGGGAACAAGCTGATCAACGCGCGGATGGAGACCGTCGCGGACAAGCCGGCGTTCCGCCGGGCGTTCGCCGCCCGCAGGTGCCTGCTGCCGGCCGACGGCTACTTCGAGTGGTACGCCGAGCAGTCCGCTGGCCGCGGCGGCAAGAAGGCCCCCAAGCAGCCGTACTTCATCCACCCCAAGGATGGCGGCGTGCTCGCGATGGCCGGGCTCTACGAGATCTGGCGGGATCCGACCAGAGACCGGGACGACCCGCGGGCCTGGCTGTGGACCGCGACCGTGCTGACCACGACCGCCGAGGACGACCTGGGCCGGATTCACGACCGGTCGCCGTTGCTGGTCGAGCCGGACCGGTATGCGCAGTGGCTGGACCCGCGGATCACCGACGGGACCGTGTTGCGCGACCTGCTGGTGCCGGCCGCACCCGGCCGGCTGGCCGCGTATCCGGTGTCCCGCGCGGTCAACGACGTCCGTAACAACGGCCCGCAGCTGCTCGATCCGATCCCGCCGGACGAGGTCGTGGCGGACGCCGACGCACCGGCCGACGACACGCTGTTCTAGACCGGTTCCAGCACCGGTCTAGGCCGGTTCCGGGCCGGCCGGACCCGCGCCGATCCGGCGATGACTGCGAACGGTAGTCCAACCGTCACTCTTTGCGTCGGACGCCGTGCGATTTGAAGGTACGTGCGGTGTATCAGCACGAGAACGGCAGTCTTTCCCGCCAATTCACCCTTCTGGGTGACTTTTCGCTGCATCAGCCGGGGAACGGATGATCCGCGAGTAGGCTCCGCCGAGTTACGAGACATCAACTCTGCGTAACGACGTGGAGGTTCCGATGTGGAGCCGTCGAACTCTCACGCCCCGCCGGCGGCGGTTAGGTGCCGGCCTAGTTCTGCTTGCCGCGGTCTTCGTTACCGCTGGTTGTGGCCCTGAAGGCCTGGCCTTGGACAGCCCGGCCGAGGCGGCCAACGGCCGCCGGGCCAATGCCCAGGACCGTTCCGGCGGCTCCATCATGAGCCGCCAGGACGTCATCACCCAGTACCGGAACTTCTTGCAGGTGACCAGCCACCTGACCGAGGTTCCCAGTCACGAGCGTCCGGAGCAGATCCAGCAGGTCGCGACCGACCCGATCCTGCCCACCATCATGACCAACCTGGCCCGGATGGACACCGCCGGCGAGGTGCTCTACGGCCAGCCCAGAGTCCGGTCCCCGAAGGTGGAGTTCGACGGCGGCAAGCTGGCGATCCTGCGGGACTGCCAGGACACCAGCGAGTCCGGCCGGAAGAAGGAAAGCACCGGCAGGATCCTGTCCAAGGGAGTCGACCGGGCGCCGGTCATCGTGACGTTCCGGCTCGGCAAGGACGGCGTGTGGCGCGCCAGCAAGGTGACCTACCCACCGGGTCAGTCATGCTGACGGCGCTGCGGCACCGGTTGACCGCGGCTGCGGCAGCCGGCGGGATGCTGGCCGCCCTGCTGTTAGCCGGGGTAGCCGCGGATCTCGGCCCGTATGCGTCGCAGCGGGCCGGTGCCGACGTCTGCGACGAGATCATCGTGGTCGAGCCGGACGGGCAGGGCATCTTCTCCGAAGCCGGTGAGATCCAGTGTGGCCCCGGCTCGAGCGCGCCCGGTGGTGGCGGTCCCGGATCCACCTGCTCCTACTCGGTGGTTTCGACGGTGCCGACCTGGCTGATCGAGCTGGGCGGCAGCCTGCCCGGTGAACCGTTGCCCTGGCTGGACATCTACCTGTGGTACGAGCAGGTCTGCCCGGACGGTAGCCGCGCCCTGATCGCGGTCCCGATCGGCAACGTCATCATCGCCGGCGTCGTGGTCAGCGCGTTCGACATGGCGCTGTGGGCCCGCGACCGGCTGAACCTGCCCAACCCCAACGTCGCGTTCAACCCCGACGTCGACAGTCCGGTCGGCGCGGCCACGCTGGTCAACCTGCCCACCTGGTGGTGGGTGGAGAACTGGTCGAGCCGGCAGAGCCGGGCCGAGGCCGGCGGGGTATGGGCGGAGGTCACCGCAACCCCGATCGTCTCGCAGTGGCGTGGTGGCGACGGCGGTAGCCCGAGCCTCTGCAACGGTCCCGGGCTGGAATGGCGGCGCGGTCTGTCCGAGTCCGACTCGCGCGCCTGCACCTACAACTACGAGCGATCCAGCGCCGGCGCGCCGGGCAACAAGTTCAGCGCCACCGCGTCGATCGTCTGGCGGATCACCTGGGTGGGCTCGGGCGGTGCCGGCGGCACCCTGCCCGACATGACCACCTCGACCATCGTGCCGATCGGAGTCATCGAACGGCACGCCATCGTCACCGGAGGCCGCGGATGAGCTCGTCGCAACCTCGCAACGAAGCCAACCCCGAGTGAGGACAGTGTGAGCACGACCATCGGAACACCACGGACCACCGGCGAGCCCCCGCGCGCCGGCGGGCCAGGCGGGTATGGGTCGCCCACCACTCGACCCGTGCCACCAGGCGCCCGAACGCACGACCGGTTGCCACCGCGCCCCCGGCGGTGGCAACCGGCCCGTGCGGCCGCCGGCGTGCTGCTGATGCTGGCCAGCGCCGCGGTCAGCGGGGCGCTGGTGCTGCAGGCCAATGACACGGTGGAGGTGCTCACCGTGGTTCGCGACATCCCGGCCGGCGCCGTGATCGGCCAGGAGGACCTGGCCATCGCCGACCTGGGCGGCACCGGCGTATCCGCGATCCCGGCCAGTGCGGCGGCCCAGGTGATCGGGCAGACCGCGACCACGAACATCTCCCGCGGCACCCTGCTGGCCGCTCCGATGCTGGCCAGGGACCCGGTCCCGGCCGACGGCGAGCTCGCCGTCGGGCTGGCGCTGAAGTCCGGCGCGATGCCGGTCGACGAGCTGACCGCGGGCAGCACGGTGCGGGTGTTCCGGGTGCCCTCCGGCTCCGGCAACCAGGAGACCACCGCGGCCGCGGTGCAGGACCCGATCATGGTGGACCAGGCGCAGGTGCTCAGCGTGCAGCCGGACGAGACCAGCGGTCAGTGGCTGGTCACGCTCGTGGTCGACGCCGAATACGCGGCCGAGCTGGCCCAGGGCGCGGCCACCAACACGATCAGCCTCGCGATCTTGCCGGTGGGCTCATGAGCCTGATCGCGCTGACCGCCGCCAAGGGCGCACCGGGGGTCACCACCGCTGCCATCGCGCTGGCCGGGGTATGGCCGCGCGCCGGCTTCGGCAACTGGCCGGTCCTGCTGGCCGAATGCGATCCGTCCGGCGGCGACGTCGCACTCCGGTTGCGCGGTCCGGGTCAGCGGGTCCTCGCCCAGGACCGCGGCATGATCTCGCTGGCTGCGGCGATCCGGCAGCCCGACTTCGCCGAGTCGATGCTCTGGGACCACGTGCAGACCCTGGACGGTGGCCTGCCCGTGCTGATCAGCCCGAGCGCACCACG
>JAKEEW010000783.1 GCA_022616375.1 Sporichthyaceae bacterium | reverse complement strand
GCTACCTCCTTGGGGCGAGCCACCAGACGACGGCGGCGCCGGCGGCGACCAGCAGCAGCGTCTGGACCCAGCGGGCCAGCGTCGCGGCACTCCGCAGGTCGCGGTCCGGGTCGTGCGGCCCGGTCACCGGGACCCGAGACGGCTCAAAACCGGCCGCCGCTGAGCAGGTGCGCGACCAGCCATGCCAGGCCAGCGACGAGCACGGCGCGGCGAGCCCGCCACCCGGCCGGCTTGCCGGTGATCGCAAACCACCGCCACAGGTGCTCGGAGAGGGTGTCGCCTGGCTGCTTGTTGGCGAGCGCGGCGCCCTCGATGGCACCGAAGAAGCCGACCCACAGCAGCCACGCGATCGTGAAACCGTCCATCGCTACCCCTGCGGCTCGGCCTTCGGGCCGATCTGCAGCGTCCCGGTGATCGTCGCCTCGCCGTCGAGCTGGAGGCGGGTGGCGACCAGCCGCGCGACGTCCTCCCGGTCGGCGGGGGTCAGCGTGACCGGCAGGCCGGCGGCGAGCTTGCCGAGCAGCCCGGCGACGGCGACCTCGATCTCGCCGAGCGCGGCGGCGTGCTGGTCGAGGCGGTTGGCGAGCGCGCCAGTCTTGATGTTGACCTGGTTGAAGGTGGTCTCGACCTTGCCCTGGATGGTGTCGAGCCGGTCGAGGATCGTTTGCAGGTCAGCCATGCGCATCTCCTCGGTAGGACGTTCGGGCGGCCGGTAGGGGACGGTGAAGAACGCGCAGATCGGCTGGCAGATCGCCTCGGCAACGAGGCTCGCGTAGCCGGGCCGGTCGATCGCGCGCTGGTCGGCCGGGCTGTCGACGAACGCGCACTCCGGCATGCAGCTCGGCGCTGCGACCCTGCGGTTGAAGGCTTCCCTCGACCGGGCGAGCACGCCACGGTTCGGCAGGCCGAGCGCGGCGGCCATCCCAGCGGCGGCCTGCTCGGCGAGCTGCCGGTTCGCGTGCGACGTCTGGTCGTTGACCAGGACCTCGACCCCGGTGCCGCCGCCGGCGTTGTGGTGGACCTCGACCGCGTAGTCGGCGTCCCAGGCGTCGGCGGCCTTGACGGACCCGACGAAGTTCGGGTCGTGATCACCGCCGCCCCGCTCCAGCAGGACCTCGAACCCGCAGCGGCGCAGCGCGCCAGCGAGCGCCGTGGCGACCAGGGTGTTGAGGCGGTGCTCCTGGTAGCTGCCGCTGACGGCACCGGGGTCGAACTGGCCATCCGGCCGAACGCCGTGGCCTGGGGCCAAAAAGACGCGAGGCAT
>JAKEEW010000782.1 GCA_022616375.1 Sporichthyaceae bacterium | reverse complement strand
GGCCGCGCCCGGGGTGGTCACCTCGCTGGTGCTGCGCACCCGCCCCGCCGTCGCGGCGACCGTCTTTGAGTACCGGTGGCCACACCGGTATGCCGCCGAGATCATCAATGCCTGGTTGCGCTGGGCACCGGCGGCACCTGACGAGATCAACGCCGAGCTCGCCCTGGTCGCCACCGAGGATCCCGCCGAGGATCCGTTTGTCGCGGTGTTCGGCATCTCGGTCGGCTTGGGCACCGGGTTCATCGATATCTTTGGCCGGCGGCCCGAACAGGTTCTGGCTCGAAGCCTGGACGGGGCCGCCGCCGCCCTGCACCACACCTACCCGGGTGACGCGCCCGGGGACCTGGCCGTGACCGGCCCGTCGCCGGATGCCCAGCCCGGCCTGCTGTCCGGCCTGCGACCTGGCCTGCGACCTGGCCTGCGGTTGGCAAGATCAGAGTTCTTCGATGACGTGCTGCCGCTCGCCACCGTCGCCGAGCTCGTCGACCACCTCGTCCGCGACCGGCTGCGTGGGCAGTCTCGGGACCTAGGTCGGCATTGGCGAGCACCTCGCTCAGCAGCAGCACCATGGTCGACTGTAAATCTGCACAACCCCGAGGGCAATGCTTGGTCAACCGTCCATTTGCCGGCGACTGACCTCGCTCGTACCGTGACTCCGACCTGCCTTGCAGTGATGTCAGGGACGGAGGTGTGGCCGGTGACCTCCTTTGCCGACCCAGGTGGCGTGGCGGCGGTGAGCCTGCGTGGGCTGCGCAAGAGCTTCGGTGCGGTGGAGGCGGTCGCCGGGATCGACCTGGAGGTCGCCGACGGCGAGTTCTTCTCGATGCTGGGGCCCTCGGGGTCGGGCAAGACCACGGTGCTGCGCCTGATCGCCGGGTTCGAGCTGCCCACCGCCGGCACGGTCACGCTCAGCGGTCGAGATGTCACACGACTGGCCCCCTTCGAGCGCGATGTGAACACCGTGTTCCAGGACTACGCGCTGTTCCCGCACATGAGCGTGCAGGAGAACATTGAGTACGGGCTGAGGGTTCGCCGGGTCGCCAAGCCCGAACGCCGGGAGCGGGCCGAGCAGGCCCTGCGCACGGTACGGCTGGCGGGCTTTGGCGACCGCCGGCCCTCCGCCCTCTCCGGCGGG
>JAKEEW010000781.1 GCA_022616375.1 Sporichthyaceae bacterium | reverse complement strand
GTCGTCGTGGTGGCGCCGCCACTTCTTGTTCTTGTACTTGTACTTGTCGTGGCGGTCGTACCGGTCGTCCTCGCGGTTCCAGTGGCGACGATCGTGTCCGCAGCCGTCGTGGTGCCGGTGGCCCCGGCCCCGGTCGTAGCGGTGGTCGCGGTGGTCGTAGCGGGGCGCGTAGTGCCGCACCGGCGCGCGGTACGCACGGTTGTTGTGGAAGCAGCCGTGCTGGCGCGGGTAGTAGCCGTGGTGGCGCGCGCACCAGGAGCCGTGGCGATCGTGGCCCCAGTCGCGCCAGATCCGCGGCCGCGGCTGACGGTACTGGACGGTCTGGAACAGCCGGTCGTCGCAGTACGTGTACGGCCGGTACTCGACCTCGGCGCCGACCCAGACCGGGAAGAAATAGGTCGTGTGATCGTGACGGTGGGGCCGGTAGTGGTCGCGACCGCCGAAGAACACCTCGAGATGCTGGCGGTGGTGACGCTCGATCCGGTCCGGGATGTAGAGCAGGTGGCGCAGGACGTCGTGGACGTGGTCGCGCACCTCCCGGTGGACCTCGTGCGGCCGCGGCAGGTCGGCACGCGCCGGCGCGGCCGAAACCAGACCGCCGAAGCTGCCGAGCGCGAGGAGCGTCGCCGTCGCGAGACCGCGGGTGGCCTGCATGCTGCGATGTCGTCGGGCCATCGTCCTACCTCCTGACCCCTCTCCTGGCGATGCTCGTGCCAGCCCGGAGCGCCTTCCGCAAGAGGCTGGAAAACAAGGGCTTGCCGCTCCACCTCGGGAAAACCCCGAGGCGGCGACCGTCCTCGTACGAGGACGATCCGGTCCGATAGGCTCTGCCGATGCTCCGCCGCCTCCGCCTGACCACCGCCGGGGAGAGCCACGGTCCCGGCCTCACGGCCGTCCTCTCCGGGCTGCCGGCCGGACTGCGGGTCGACCTCGAGCTGCTGGCGCGGGAGCTGGCGCGGCGCCAGCACGGCCACTCGATGCGGCGGCCGATGGAACGGGCGAGGACCTGGAGGAGCGGGAAGTCCTCGGTTGCACGAACGGTTGCGAGCGCCTGGTCGCGAGGC
>JAKEEW010000780.1 GCA_022616375.1 Sporichthyaceae bacterium | reverse complement strand
GTGGACCGGTGCGTCGAGGTGGGTGCCGCCGTGTTCCGCCGCGGAGAAGTTGTTGGCCGCGTAGTAGAAACCCGCCGGGGTCCGCTGCGCCGAAACCACCTCGAGAGCGAACGGCTTGGCGGTAGGCCAGTAGATCGTCTCGGCCGAGAAGTCGTGGCTCAGGTCGATCCAGGTGCCGGTCCGGAGCGGATCCGGGGCCGGCGCCGGACGGCACCCGCAGAGCCAGAGGCCGGCGAGGAAGAGAGTGGGTCGTCGCATCAGATTACCTCCTCAGGTCCCGATCGCGGCCCTCGCCGCGTCGAGGGCCCGGTCGATGCCATCCGGCGGCAGGTCGAGATGGGTGACCGCGCGGACGGTGGTGGGACCGATCACTGTGAAGCGCACCCCGTGACTCGTCAGCGTCCGGGCCGCGAACGTCTCGGCCGACAGGCCGGTTCCGCGGACGTCGAAGATGACGATGTTGGTGTCGACCCGGTCGGCGTCGACGCCGATGCCCCGCAGGCCCGACAACCCGCGGGCCAGCCGCCGGGCCCGCTCGTGATCCTCGGCCAGCCGCGTGACATGGTGGGCCAGCGCGTACAGACCCGCGGCCGCGATGATTCCCGCCTGCCGCATCGCCCCGCCGAACCGTTGTTTGTACACCCACGCGGCCTCGATGAACTCGCTCGATCCCGCCAGCACCGCCCCGACCGGGGCGCCGAGCCCCTTGGTGAGATCGATCCACACCGAGTCGAACGACCCGGCGAAGTCCGCGGCCGGCGTGCCGGTCGCGACCACCGCGTTGAGGAGGCGGGCCCCGTCCAGGTGACACACCAGCCCGGCCGCATGGGCGGTCTGGCAGACCTCGCGCATCTGCGCCAGCGGCCAGCAGGCCCCACCCACGATGTTGGCGGTCTGTTCGATCGACACGGCGCGGGTGCGAGGCATGAAGTGGACCCGGGGTCGGATCGCCTGACGGACCTGCTCCGCGGTAAAGGTCCCCCGCGGGCCGGTGAGGGGCCGGAACAGGGCGCCGGTCAGCGCGGCGGCACCGCCCGCCTCGTACAGCAGCGGGTGGGCGGTCTCATGCAGCAGGATCTCGTCGCCTGCCCGGCAGTGGACCGCGAATGCCACCTGATTGCACATCGTCCCGGAGGGGAGAAACAGCGCCGCCTCTTTCCCCAGCAGCGTGGCAACCGTCTCCTGCAGCCGATTCACCGTGGGGTCTTCCCGGTTCTGCTCGTCGCC